>CANJCM010000007.1 GCA_947472765.1 Opitutia bacterium | reverse complement strand
CTATCGGTTCACCTCGGTGCGTCCGTAGTCGAGCGATGCGTTCCTTCGCCCTTTCCGTCGCGCTGCGGCAGCTCATCTGTCACCGGGGGCAGACGCTGCTCTCGATCGGCGTGGTCGCGATGAGTGTGACGCTGATCATCTTCACGTCCGCGCTGATTCGCGGGGTGCAGACCCGGCTGGTGACGACGATCACGGATTCGATTCCTCATATCCGGATCATGCCGGAGGAGCGCCAGCCGGAGGTCTTGTGGGATCGGGCCGCACCCGGTGACCCGACGATGTATGTTGGGACGGTGCCGAAGCTCGAGCAGCGGCTGCGCAAGATCGAAGGCTGGCCGCCGTGGCTCGAACGAATCGAGGCGCTGCAGCCCGACGCGATTACGGCGCTGACGCCCTCGATCGAAGGCAGCGTGGTCATCGCCCGCGAGAGCAAGAAGATCACGGCGCGGCTCGTGGGCGCGGTGCCCGAAGTCTACAACCGGATTATCGATCTGCAGCAGAACCTTGTGACCGGGCGGTTCGCCGGCCTGAGCGGCGGCGAGGCGGTGATTGGATTGAAGCTCGCCACGGATCTCGGGGTCACCCTCGGCAACCGCGTCAGCCTCCTGAGCGAGGAAGGCATTGGCACGACCGTCACGATCGCGGGAATTTTTGAAACGGGCTTCGGCTCCGTCGATGGCGGACTCGTCGTCGTGCCCGTGCGCGATGCCCAGTCGTTGCTGCGGATCGGCAATGCCATCACGGGCTTCGGATTGAAGGTCGGCGATGTGTTTGCGGCGGAGCAGATCGCGGGCGAGCTGCGGCAGCAACTGCCGTTCAAGGTCGAGAGCTGGATGCAGGACAACGAGCGCACCCTGAGCGGACTGCGCGCGCAGTCGGGGTCGTCGGCGATGATCATCTTCTTCACGACGGCGTCCTCGGGCCTCGCGATTGCGGCGCTCATGTTCATGGCGGTCACGGGGCGCTACCGGGAAATCGGCATTCTGAAGGCGATGGGCGCGACGGCGGGACAAATCCTGCGCGTGTTCACGTTGCAGGGATCGATCCTTTCGCTGCTCGGCTCCGCGATTGGGACGCTCGCGGCGCTGGCGCTGTTGGGCTGGCTCGGCGGCCTGAAAACAATTTCGCCGAACACGGGGCGGGCCTCCGAGCTGTTTCCGATCGCGCTGACGATCGGCCACGTGTTTCTCGGCAACGGTCTCGCGATTGGCGCGGGATTGATTGCGTCGGTTTACCCGGCGTGGCGGGCGTCGGGCATCAACCCAATTGAGGTCATTCGCGGACAATGAGCACGCCGAAGCCCAAGGAAGTACTCGTTCTCGATGGTGTGGGCAAAGTGTACCCCGGCGCGGTGCCGACGCGGGCCCTCGAGGGAATCAGTTGTCGGGTGAGTGCCGGTGAGTTCATGGCCATCGTGGGCGCCTCGGGTTCGGGCAAGACCACACTGTTGAATCTGCTCGGGCTGCTCGACTCGCCGACCGAGGGACGGGTCTGGCTCGATGGCCTCGAGGTGACGGCGCTGACCTCGGACGAAGCCGCGCATCTGCGGCGCGATCGGATGGGATTCATTTTTCAGTTTCACTATCTGCTGCCGGAGTTCAGCGCGCTGGAGAACGTGCTGATGCCGTGCCGACTGGCGGGTGGCGGCCGCGAAGAGGAGCAGGAGGCGTGGGTGCGGTCGCTCTTCGAACGCGTCGGGCTCACGTCGAAGATCGATCGCCGGCCGAATCAGCTTTCAGGTGGCGAACAGCAGCGCGTGGCGATCCTGCGGGCCGTGGCGAACAATCCGCTGGTTATCCTGGCGGATGAGCCCACGGGCAATCTCGACAGCCGGAACGCGGCGGAAGTGTTCGGATTATTGCGGGAGATTACGCGCGAGTCGCCGCGGACGGTGATCATGGTGACGCACGACCGCGAACTGGCCGCGAAGACGGATCGGGTGATGACGTTGCGGGATGGGCGGGTGGAGTCGGATACGGCGGCGGGGTGAGCCGCAAGAAGCGGAGGGAGTTAGCCGCAAAGAGGCGCAGGTGCCGCAAAAAAAGGAGTGGTTAGCCGCAAGAATGCGCAAGAAACGCAAAAATCGAACCGGGGTTTTTGAGCGGATTAGTGGCGGTCGCTAAGGGCGAACTTGCGGATCTCGAGCCTGGGCGAGCCAAAGTTGATTAGCAGTCCGTGTTCAATTCGGGCGCTACGGAGATAGCCGAGGAGTTGCGCAATGTGGTCGTCTGCCAGGATTCGGCACGCCTTCAGTTCGATGAGGAGGCAGTTTTCGACGAAGAGGTCGGCATAGAATTCGCCCAAGGGCGCTCCATCGGAGTCGTAGACGCGAAGCGGGTGTTGTTGAATCACTTCGCGGTGCGTTTTGCGTAGGCGATGCGCGAGGCCATTCTCGTAAACTTTCTCGATGTGGCCGTGCCGAAGATGGCAGTGGAGGGCGAAAGCCGTTTCCCTGATTTCGTCGCAGAGTTTGAAAATGGGATCCTTCATGGCGGTTATCATGAAACCGCCATCTGCCGACGAAATCGTCGGTCCACCCCAAATCGTGGTCTATGCCTCCTGATTCCGAGTTGCAGCGCACTCGGGTGAATCGCTCGCGAAATGGAACTTAGCGTCTGAACAATAAACCCAACCCCCGACTCGATTTTTTCGCCTCCTGCGAATTTTTGCGGCTAACCACTCCGTTTTTTTTCGGCCCTGCGCCTTTTTGCGGCCAACCAGGATTGGTTTTTGCGGCCTGTCAGCTGTTCTTGCGGTAGGCTCCCATCGCAGGCGCGGTCGGGTTGGCCTCGGGCCCAAAGTACCGCAGCATCACGAGCGGCTCGACGGTGCTCGTGTTCTCGAAGGTGACGCCGGCGCGCGCCGTCGACTCGGGACAGAAGACCTCGTCCTCGGTCTGATCGTGGAAGCGGATCAACTTCGGGCAATCGAGGGTGAGCTTGTTCATCCGGCCCTTGCCCTGGACGGTGATGAGGCCGTAGGCCCCCGTGTCCTTGATCGTGCACTTCACGCCGGGATCGATCGTGAGTTCCTTCGCGGTGAAGAGCTGCTTGCCCTTGATCTTGCCGTAGACAATCCAGCGATCGACGTAGCCCTGCGCAGCGGTGTCGGCCACCGGCACGGGCTCAAGGTAGTGGTTGTCCTTGAAGTTCGGATCGAGGTTTTCGTCCCAGTCGAGCTGGTCGACGATGAAGTCGAGGTCCTGGTGCTTCTCCTTCGGCATGTCCTTCACAAGGAGCGACCATGGCACCTCGCGGCCTTCGACGAGTGACTGATACATGCCGAAGACATCCGAGCCCCATTGCGGCTCATACGTGCAGAGCGAACCGGGCGCGTGCAGCACGGCCGGCGGGATCAGCCAGCCGGTGCCCGGCTTCAGGCGGTAGGCGCGCGAGAGATCGAGGATGCCGTTGTCGCCGCGATTCCAGTTCTCGAGGCAGCGGCGGACCTGCGCCTTCGTCGTGCCGGGCTCGAGGCCCATGAAGGTGTAAGGGAAATTGTTGCCGACGTTGTTGTGCTGGGGAGGGAAGTAGTACGACTCCGGCTTGCCCTCCTGACCGACGAGCTTCGCCTGCGCGGCCGACTGGTGCATGTGGTGCGGAATCGGCCCCATGTTATCGAAGAACTTCGAATACACCGGCCACTTTTTGTACTTCGACCAAATCGATTTGCCGATCAGGTCCGCGCCGCACTCGGCCACGGCACTTGCGAGCGTGAAGCGCTTCTTCCCCACGACGACGTAGCTCAGTCCCTCGTCAGGCGTGCGGTTCTCGTTGGCCGCCGGCGTGGTCGACGCGAACCAGCGCTCATCGATGCCGCCGCGGTTGAGGCCGAAGGCATAGAGATCGTCCGGATGCAGCTTCAGGCGCTTGCCGGGCTGCAGGAAAGAGCGCGGCACCCAGCACGGCGCGAGGCGAAGGAGCCCGCCGCTGTCGGCGAGGGCGCCCTCGACCAGGCTGCGCACGTTGGAGGAAACGGTGGTGAGATCGCGAACGGAAGGGGTGGGCATGGTGGGGAGTGGCGAGCGAAACAAAGCTACCGCGCGAGGCAATCGCCTTGTGCGGGCCGCGGCCTGAGGTGGGTCCAGGAGTGGCACGGGTCTCCCGCCCCGTGTAAACCCTGCGAACGTCCATAGGATGATCACGGGTCAGGAGACCCGTGCCACTTCAGACCTCGCCTCCCCGGCCCGGGATTGAAGTCGAGACGATTTCACGCCCGACTCACTGCATGGAGAAACTCCTGCTCCTTGCCGGCTGCGCCCTGCTCGCGGCCGTTTCCGTCCGCGCCCAGAATCTCACGCTTCCCACGGCCAGCCCCCGCGCCGGCGTCAGCCAGACCATCGGCATCACGAAGGTTTCCGTCGACTACGGACGGCCCGCCGTGAACGGCCGCGAGATCTGGGGGAAGCTGGTTCCGTTCGGGACGACCGACACGGGCTTCGGCACCACCAAGGCGTCGCCATGGCGGGCGGGCTCGGACATGAGCACGGTTGTCACTTTTTCCACCGACGTGCGGGTTGCCGGCAAGCCCCTCCCGGCCGGCGCGTACAGCCTGCATCTCGTGCTCACGCCCGAAGGCGTGGTCACCGCCATCTTCAATCGCAACACGGCGCAGTGGGGCAGCTTCTTCTACGATCCCGCCGAGGATGCGCTCTGCGTCGCGACCAAATGGGAGGATGCGCCGCCGCAGGATCAGCTCGCGTATGAATTTACGGACGTGACGAAGAACAGTGCGACCCTCGCGCTGCGTTGGGAGAAGAAGAAGATCCCGCTCGCGCTTGCGGTCGACACGGACGCGATCGTCCTCGCCAGCCTGAAGCGGGAACTGAGCGGAGCCCACGGGTTCAACGACCGCTCCTACTTCAATGCGTCCGACTACCTGACCCAGAACAATCTCGATCCGGAGCTAGCCCTCGTCTGGGCCGAACGTTCGCTCGAGATTCGGACCAACGGCCGGGTCTCGTTCGAGAATCTGGCGCAGAAGGCCGTCGCCCTCGAAAAACTCGGCCGCGCGGCGGAGGCGGTGGCCGTGATGGATCAGGCGCTTCCGCTCGGGACGGTCGCCGAGATTCACCAGTACGGGCGCCGCTTGATCGTCGCGAAGCAGGCGGAGCGCGCTCTCGCGGTTTTCAAACTCAACGCCGAACGCTTCCCGAATGTCTGGCCGGTGAACTACGGCCTCGCCCGCGGGTACAGTGCAGTGGGTAATTATTCTGCGGCGCTCGAAGCGTTGCTCAAGGCCCAGGTCCAGGTTCCCGCGGGGGACACCGTCAACGCCGCGGCGATCGCGACGAACCTCGAAAAGCTGAAACGCGGCGAGAATATCAACTAGGCCGCGGCGGATTCGTTCCCATGGAGGGCGGGTGCCCTCACCCGCTGGAATGCTGATCGCCGATCCGGGCGCGCACGAGGCGCGCCCCTACGAAAGTCGTTGTAGAGGCGGGGCTCGTCCACGCCCGAGGACGGGAACCAGAAAGATTACGATTACGAGAACGTGCTGGGTGCGGAGCGACATTCCCTGGAGGGCGCGTGCCCCCTCGCGCCATAGGGCGGAACTGCTTGTCGTTAGGCCGGTGGGGGCACCGGCCCTCCATGGGTTGGCTGATCGGAATTCAGCCCCGAAACGACTGCCGCGAATTCGTGCTCAGGTAATCGGCGACTTCGTTCGCGAAGATCTCGGCGAATTCGGCGCGCTTTTTTTCGCCCATGCCGGGGATGCCTTCCATTGCGTCTGGCGTGTTCGGATAATACCGGGCGATGGCACGGAGCGTGGCGTCGCCGAAGATGATGTAAGCCGGCACGTGCCGCTCATCGGCGAGTTGTTTGCGGAGCGTGCGCAGCCGGGCGAAGAGGATCTCGTCGCACTCGATCTCGCCCTCGCGGCGGACGCCGACGCGTTTCGCTTTCGGCAGATCCATCGGCTTCGTCAGCGTCACCGGCGTCCGTGCCCGGAGCAGCGCCATGCCCTCGGGGGTGATTTCCAAGGTGGCATATTCGCCTTCCGCCACGCTGACGTAGCCGAGTCGCATCAACTCGCGGCCCACCGCCGACCACTGCGATCGCGAGAATTCCTTGCCGATGCCGTAGGTGGTCAACCGGTCGTGTCCCCAGCGGCGAATCTTCTCCGTGTCCGCGCCCGTCAGCACCTCGATGATGTGATTCAGTCCGGCGCCGAAGCGGCTGTTCTGCAGAATCCGGTAGATGCAGGAGAGGAACTTCTGCGCGGCAATCGTGCCGTCGTAAGTCTCGCGGGGTTCGAGGCAATTGTCGCATGCGCCGCAGTTGTCACCGGGGAATTTCTCGCCGAAGTAGCCGAGCAGTTCCGCGCGCCGGCAGCCCGACGACTCCGCGTACTGCACAATCTGCCGGAGCTGGGCGCGGGCGATCTGCTGTTCCTGGGCGTCCGTGATTTCGTCGAGGAAGTGAGTCTGCTTCGCGATGTCGCCGGCGCTGAAGAGCAGGAGGCAGTCGCTCGGCAGCGCGTCGCGCCCGGCGCGTCCCGTCTCCTGATAGTAGCCCTCGATGTTCTTCGGCAGGTCGTGGTGGATGACCCAGCGGACGTTCGGCTTGTTGATGCCCATGCCGAACGCGATCGTGGCGCAGATGATCCGCGTGTCGTCGCGAAGGAACTGGTCCTGGTTGCGCGCGCGCTCCGCGGCATCGAGTCCCGCGTGATACGGCCGGGCGAGAAATCCCCGACCGGCAAGGCCCTCGGCCACGCGTTCCGCGGCGGCGCGGCTGGCGCAATAGACGATGCCGCTGTCCTGCTCCCGCAACCGGATGAACTCGATGATCTGTTTCAGCGGCTGATCCTTTGGGATCACTTTGTACGTCAGGTTCGGGCGGTTGAAACTCGCGACGAAGATCTCGGGCGTTCGCAGCCGGAGATGCGTGATGATGTCGGTCCGCACCCGGGCGGTGGCGGTCGCGGTGAGCGCCATGATCGGAACTTCGGGCAACAGATCGCGCAGCTTCGCGATTTGCCGGTACTCGGGGCGGAAGTCGTGGCCCCATTCGGAGACGCAGTGCGCCTCGTCGATGGCGAGGCAGGTGACATTCCACTTCTTCAGGTTCTCGGCCCAGCCATCGAGCATCAGCCGCTCAGGTGCGACGTAGAGCAGCTTGAATTCGTTGCGATGCAGGCCGCGCAGACGTGAGCGGGCCTCGTCGGCGTCGATCGAGGAATTGAGAAACGTGGCCGCGACGCCGCTGGCCTGCAGCGCATCGACCTGATCCTTCATCAACGCGATCAAGGGTGAGACGACGACCGTCAATCCGTCGCGGGCGAGGGCGGGAAGCTGGAAACAGAGGGATTTGCCGCCGCCCGTGGGGAGCAAGGCGAAGACGTCGTGGCCGGCGAGCGACGCGTCGCAGATTTCCCGCTGCAACGGCCGAAAGCTGCGGTACCCGAAGGTGCGCTGCAGCAGGGACTCAAGTTCGTGGGAAACGGCCGCCATGGGCAGGGACGATTGCGGGGCAGGGCAATCCCGCCACAAAAAACTCCGCGAGGGGCGGTTCTTTTCACCCTGGATTCGGGGTGGAGCGCGGGGGAGTGCTGACCGCGCGTGGCACGGGTCTCCCGACCCGTGATGTTCGTTCGATCGTCGTCACGGCTGACACGGGTCGGGAGACCCGTGCCACGACACCGCCGGGCGCGCACGAGGCGCGTCCCAACGAAATCCGACGGTACGAAAACCGTCGTAGGGGCGGGGCTCGTCCACGCCCTGAAGCGCCGTCGCTCCGCAACTCAGCCACTGCTTCGCACTCCTGTTCCGGAGTCGCAGGGAGGTTGCTCTAGGCAGGGTGGGCAGATTCGAAGAGATCACGAAGTTTCCAGCGTTGGAGAGGGGCGTGGTTGCGTCCCTTGTGCTAACCCGGGCACGTGCCAACGGCTTCCCGCGGGGTGTAGGTCATAGCAGGCGAGCGAATTGCATTTCTACCCGTGAATTGCCCGGTGCCGCGCGCAGCTTACATCTTTGTGCAGGCTGCGCGACTCAAGCCCCTCCAGCGTAGCAACGTGCGCGTGTGCCGCTCCGGTGCGGCCGGGCGCACGTTACAATTCGACGCCAAACATTTCGCGCGGGGGTGGAAACTTGACTGTGATTTGGCCCGAGTCTTGCCTCACGAGTCATCACTATCCGGTGGCGCGAGCCGCGGCACCGCATCCAGCAACTACAACTCGACTCATGTTCACCAAAACATTCCTGCGCCTCCTCCTAGCGGGCGCCTTCGCCCTCGGGCTGGTTTCCTCCAGCCTTCAAGCCCAAGTGGTCAGCACGGGCATTACCGGCGCCATCCGCGACACCGGCGGCAATGTGATCGTTGGCGCCACCGTCACTGCGGTGCACGTGCCAACGAACGCATCCGGCACGGGCGTCACTAATCAATTCGGCCGCTTCGCCATCAAGGGTCTGCCGGCGGGCGGTCCGTTCACTGTCACCGCGAGTGCGGATGGATTCCCGGCGAATTCGGCGACCGACGTCCAGACGGATCTCGGCAGCGACGCCGAGGTGACGATCACGCTGAAATCCAGTGCGATCGTCATGGAGAAGTTCGTCGCGACCGCGTCCCGTAACGATCTCGACGCCTCCTCCACCGGTGCCGCCTCAACGTTGAGCGCGCAGCGGATTGAGTCCCAGCCTTCCCTCAACCGCTCGTTCGCCGACCTGATGAAGACGAATGCGTTCGTCGCCATCCGCGCCGGTGGTGACCGCGTGACGGCGCTCGGCATGAATAACAAGTTCAACAGCGTCACCGTCGATGGCGCCCGGACGAACGAAGCGTTCGGCCTCAACGCCAGCGGCCTGCAGTCCTTCAGCAATCCGTTCGCGCTCGACGCCCTCGAGCAGTTCAGCATCGAGCTCTCGCCGTACGATGTCCGCCGGAGTGGTTTCACGGGCGCGTCAATCAATGCGGTGACCAAGAGCGGTACCAACGAATTTCATGGTTCCGCCTACTACATCTTCACGAACAGCGGCCTCACGCAGCGCGATATCGTCGGCGCCAATGCCGGCAACCGCACGTTCTCCGAGGAGAAGACGAAAGGTTACACCCTCGGCGGCCCGATCCTGAAGAACCGGCTCTTCTTCTTCGCCAACTATGAGAAATACGAGCGTGACAGTGTCCCGGTCTCGCCCGTGTTCCAGCCGGATTCGACCGTGCTGTCGACCATCCAGACCCGCCTGACCCAACTCGCCGCGGGGGCCGGTTCCGGCGCCGACTTCGGCGGCATCAGCGGTGGAGCCAACCACACCGAAGATGAGAAGAAGCTCATCAAGCTCGATTGGAACGTTAACCGCGATCACCGCGTGTCCGCCCGCTACAGCGAGACCGTGGGCACCCAGCCGTTCTTCGGTGGGTTGAACTCGACCAGCTTCTCGGGCGGCGCGGCCCTGACCGGCGCCCCGGCGATCGGGCGCATCACGGCCCTGACTTCGAATTTCTATCGCCAGGAGCGCACGGAGAAGATGTGGGCCGGCCAGATCTTCAGCAGCTGGACGCCGAACCTGAAGACCGTCATCGCCTACTCGGACGTCAGCTACGAGCAGCAGTCGCCGACCCCGGTCACCTACCCGGAGGTCCGCATTTATAACGTCCCGGGTCGCGATGCGAACACCGGTGCGGCCATCGCCAATGGCGTGCTGGTCTTCGGCACGGAAAACGCCCGGCAGGGCAACGTGATCGAGGTGCCGGGCAAGACCTACAGCGTGACCGGCGATTATACCTGGAAGCAGTACACGTTCAGCGGCGGCTATGACCACGAGGAGAGCACGTTTCTCAATCTCTTCCGCCAAACCTCTTACGGTGTCTTCGGCTACAACGGCGCGGCGGCCTTCAGTGCTGACACGCCGTTCGCCTTCACCCGTTCCTATGTGCAGACCGGGTTCCCGGCCGGCGACTACAGCGAGTTCGCGCAGAATGGCTTCTTCGGCCAGGCGAAGATGGACGTCTCAAGCCGCCTGACCCTCACGGCCGGCCTCCGCTACGACAAGATTGCCAGCGACGTCGCGCCGAGCGAGAACGCCGCGTTCAAGGCCGCCTTTGGCACCACGAATGCGGGGACAGTTGATGGCACGGATCAATTCGCGCCGCGTTTCGGCCTGAACTACGCGCTGGATGACGAGCGCACCACGCAGGTTCGCGGTGGCACGGGCGTGATCCTCGGCCGCAATCCATGGGTCTGGATTTCCAACTCTTATGGTGGGACGGGCGTTGGCCGCTACTCCCAGGCGCTCACGGCGACCGGATCGACGCCCGCCCCGACATTGAACAGCTACATCAGCAGCACGTTCGACAAGAACAAGCCGATCGGGTCCACGGCGAATCCCCTGCCGGCCTCCGCGGCGGTGATGGCGTTGATTCCGCCGGGCACGGAGCTGCCTTCGGTCTGGCGCAGCAACCTCGCGATTGACCGCAAGTTCTCCGCGATTGGCGCGACCTTTTCGGTCGAGTACATTTACACCCACGTTCTCAACTCCTTCTTCGTCGACAATATGAACCTGCGTGCGACGACGGTCGGCGCGGATGGTCGCCAGCGCTATGCGGGCTCGTCGGCCGGTGCGCCGCTGGTGGCCGGGTTTGCGAACGTGATCCGCACGCGGAACGTCACCGCCGGCAGCTCGGGTTACCTCGCGTTGTCGCTGGATCGCCCGCTTCGCCAAGGCTGGGGCTATGGCCTCTCCTACACGCGCGGTCGGGCGTCGGAAGCGCAGGCGCTCGGCAGCACGACGGCCGCCTCGCAGTGGCAATTCAACCCGACCTTCAACCAGAACACGGTGGAGGTGGGACGTTCGGATTTTGAAATCCGTCACCGCATCCAGGGCAGCTTCTCGAAGGAGTTCAAGTACCGGCGCAATCTCGCCACGGTGGTCTCGCTCTTCTACGAAGGCCGCAGCGGCAGCCCTTATAGCTGGGTCTATACAAGCGACGTGAACAACGACGGCTTCACCGGCAACGACCTTGTCTCCGTCCCGACCGGTGCGGGTGACTCGCGTTTCGATTTCTCGGCGCTCAGCAGCGCTCAGGTCGATTCGTACCTGAAGGTCTTCAAGGATAATCACCTCGATACCTACGCCGGCGGTTTTGCACCCCGGAACGAGTTCTTCCAGGCGTGGCAGAATCGGCTGGACCTCCGGATCGTTCAGAAGATTCCGGTTTGGAAGAGCGTTCAAGTCGAGCTCTTCGCCGATTTCATCAACTTCGGTTCCTGGCTCTCGAAGGATCTCTTCAACTACATCGAGACCCTCCCGGTTCCCACCAACACCGGTCTGACTCGTTTGATCGGCACCAACGCCACGGGTTCGCCGGCCAGCGCCTCCTACACGTCTGACGGCCGGATCCGGATCATCCCGCAGGGGACGTTCAACTCCGACGGTTCGGTCAACCTTCCGAGCGGCGGCGCCCTGACGGTGAACAACGGCGACAGTCGCTGGCGCCTGCAGTTCGGTGCGCGCCTGAAGTTCTAAGCGGCCCGGCGAATCGGTCCTCCCTTCGGCCGCCCGATTTTCGGGCGGCCTTTTTTTTGGCGGATTTTCCGCGCGGCGGTTGTCTGTGCTTGAATTTTGGCGACGGCACCGGGGTGCTTTTTCCGAGGAAAAAATCGCCGCCATGCCGCCGTGTCACGGAACAGCAATTACGTAGCGATATTACCCGCTGCGCCGGCGCTATCCTCGGAATCCCGACCACGTGCCTTCCCCTGGCGCACGGGTGCCGCGGTCCCACCGGCCGGGACCATTTTTCGGGCAAAATGCGGCAAGCCAAAAGTGGCGGAAAAATTTACGAATTTGTCGCGACAAACATATTGACCGTCATAAACCCGAGTCCCATGGGTTGTGGTCGCTGCGGGGAGGGACCACATCCTGTTGTGGTCAGTAACCCGTTAGTAACTTCCGATAACTTTGGTTCGCCACGGGCGTTTTTGACCCAAAAACCCCCGTTTCCGCCTCTAATTTTCACCTTCGCCCTCTTCTTCGTCCTCCCCCCTCTCCGAGTCCATGCACAAAACGTTTCAGGTTGGCGCCAAGACGTTCGTCCTTGATCAAACCAAGGCGGAAGCCGCGTTTGCCGCCAAGAAGGTCATCAACGGTCGCCAGACCATGACCTTCAATCTGCTGCCGCTGAAATATCAGTGGGCCTACGACCTCTACCGCACGATGAAGGCCAATCATTGGGAGCCGGAAGACATCCCGATGGGCAAGGACATCGAACAGTGGCGCGATGAAAAGACGGTGACGGACGTCGAGCGCTGGATCATCCGGATGGGCATCGGCTATTTTTCCGCCGCCGAGGGCATCGTCGGCGACAACATCCAGCACGTGGTCCGCGAACTCGTCACCGCCCCCGAGCTGAAGCTCGTCCTGGGCCGGCATGCACACGAGGAGAACATTCACGCCGACTCGCTGCTCTACATGATCTCGTCGTTGCAGATCAACCCGCACGAGTGCGAGGCGATGTTCGAGGATGTGGCGACGATCGTGCGGAAGAACGAATTCGTCACCCGCGTGTCGCGCGAATTGCGCCGGGATATCGATCTGACGCTGCCGGAGAACAAGAAGCTGCTCGCGCGGAATATTTTCGTCTTCGGGCAGTGCATGGAGGGCACCCAGTTCTACGGCTTGTTCGGGATGATCCTCTCGCTTTACCGCCAGAACAAGTTTCCCGGCATCGGCCAGATGTTCCGCTATACCCTGCGCGACGAATCCAATCACATCGAGGTGTTCCGGAACCTGTTCATGGATCTCATCGAGGAGAACCGCGAAATCTGGACCTCCGACTTCAAGGAGGAACTGCGCTCCCTCATGGCCGAGGCGGTCCTGCTCGAGAAGGAATTCATCCGCGACTGCCTGCCCGTGAATTCGGTCGGCCTCAGCGCCGACGATTTTACCCAATACATTGACTACATCGCGGACCGCCGGCTCGAAGGCTGCGGTCTCGCCCCGTTGGCTGCCGGCGTGAAGAACCCCCTGCCGTGGCTCGCGGAAATGATGGATATCAAGAAGGAGCAAAACTTCTTCGAAGGTCGCGTCACGGAATACCAGAAGGCCTCCTCTCTGAACGTCGCCCACGACGACGAACTCTGAAATTTGGAAGACGTAAGCGGGTAGTAGGGAGAGTCGCTCTCCTTTTCCCGTCCTGATTTCGCATTCAGATCGCGCCCACCCCAGCGCAATTCATCCGCCGACCGCCGCGCCGCCTTTTTCGGCTCCAGCTGCGGCATTCTCATTTTCCCACCCCTCCGTCCCGGCACTTTATTTCGTTAGGGCATCCGTGCTCTGCCGCCGCGACCGGCGCCCTTCGGCCCCGTCGCCGTTTCTTCCCTCTTCCTTCCTCCGTCTTCCTTCCTTCTCCCATGAGTCACTCTGCGTCTCT
Organism: Opitutia bacterium; assembly: GCA_947472765.1. Taxonomy (GTDB): domain Bacteria; phylum Verrucomicrobiota; class Verrucomicrobiia; order Opitutales; family Opitutaceae; genus ER46. Next base: position 92,036 of record CANJCM010000007.1, on the reverse strand, counting down.
CGCCCACGATCTCGCGCTCAAGCGCACCGTCCACACGCCCGTTGAACAGAAGCCGCACTACGCCTGGCGTGATGTGCTCGCCACCGAGAACATCGAGCTGCCCCCGATTGTCCTGATCTGCCCGCATGGGGAGGAGCGCTTCGCCCTCTCCGAGGTCGCCGACACGCTGGGCAAGGCGCTGACCAACGTCCACCTCGCCAAGGGCGAGAAGGAGATCTTCACCCCCGCCAACCGCGCCTGGGTTACTTCGATCTGCCGCGAGATCGCCGGCAACCTCACCGCGCTCTCCCGCCGTCAGTCGCCGGTGCGGCTCACCCTCAACGAGCTCTACGAGCTGCTCGAAAAGACCCTCGTCGACAACAACGCCTACTTCGTCGCCAAGAGCCTCCTGCTCAATCGCGCCCGCAAGATTTCGATCGATCGCGAGACCGCCATTCAATCCACCCTGCGGGTCATTCGCCGCAACAAGCAGGTGGTGCCGTGGAGCGACCACAAGGTGGAGATCGCCATCCGCAAGACGTTCCTCTCCCTCCAGACCGACTCCGCTCCCGCCGTGGCCATCACGCAGGCCGTGTCCGCCCGGGTTCATTCCTCCAAACAGTCCTTTGTGCACATCGAGGAGGTCCAGGACATGGTGCAGGAGGAACTGATGAAGGCCGGGCACTACAAGGTCGCCGCCGCCTACATTCTCTTCCGCGCCGAACGCGCCGCCGCCCGCGAGGCGGGGCTCAACCCTGTCGAGGCCGACGCCACCGTCGCCGCCCCCGCGGTCGAGACCGCCGCGCAGGGCAGCATGATCGTCCTGAAGCGTCCGGATGGCACGAGCGACTTCTGGGACGGCGCCGATCTGCGCAAGCGGATCGAGTTCGCCCGCATCGGCCTGGATCTCTGCCTTTCGAACGACGAGATCGAGGCCGAGCTGCGCCGCTCGGTCTACGATCAGATCACGCAGAAGGATCTCGATGCCACCATCGTCCTCAACTCGAAGACCCTGATCGAGCGCGACGCCGACTTCGCCAAGTTCGCCGGCCGCATCCAGCTTACTTACATCTATGAAGAGGTGCTCGGCTGGAGCATCGCCGACCACGGCGTGGGCCGGCTGAAGGAATTCCACCAGCGCGCCTTCAAGAAGTACCTCGAGCACGGTGTTGCGATCAAGCGGCTCAACCCGCGGCTCCTCGACTTCGATTTGACCGCGCTCGCCGCGGCGCTCGATCCGTCGGCCGACCTCGACTTCGATTTTCTCGGCATCCAGACGATGTACGATCGCTACCTGATCATCGACAAGACGAAGCAGACGTCGCGTCGGATCGAGACCCCTCAGTTCTTCTGGATGCGGGTGTCGATGGGCCTGTTCCTCGGCGAAGGCACCACCGGCCGCGAGCCGAAGATCACCGGACTCTACGAGCTCTACAAGAGCCGCCGTTTCTGCAGCAGCACGCCGACGCTCTTCAATTCCGGCACGCTGCACTCCCAGCTCTCGTCCTGCTATCTCTACTACGTCGACGATTCCCTCGAGGGCATCATGTACCGCGGCATCGCGGAGAATGCCTTCCTCGCGAAATGGGCGGGTGGCCTCGGCGGATCGTGGACCGCGGTCCGCGGCACCGGCGCCTACATCGCCGGCACCAATGGCGAATCCCAGGGCGTCATCCCGTTCCTCAAGCTCCACAACGACCAGCTCGTCGCGGTGAACCAGGGCGGCAAGCGCAAGGGCTCGGGCTGCGCCTACCTCGAGACCTGGCACAACGACATCTTCGAATTCCTCGAGCTGCGGAAGAACACCGGCGACGATCGCCGCCGCACGCACGACATGAACACGGCGAACTGGATTCCCGATCTGTTCATGAAGCGGATGGAGGCCAGACAGCATTGGACGCTCTTCCGCTCCAATCAGGTCAAGGATCTGCACGAGCTCTACGGGGCCGCCTTCGAGAAGCGCTACCTCGAGTACGAGCTGCTCGCCGAGCAGGGGAAGATCCAGGGCCAGAAGGTCGAGGCGCTCGAGCTCTGGAAGAAAATGCTCTCGATGCTCTTCGAGACGGGCCATCCGTGGATCACCTTCAAGGACGCCTGCAACATCCGTTCGCCGCAGGATCACGTCGGCGTCATCCACTCGTCCAATCTCTGCACCGAGATCACGCTGAACACCTCCAACGAGGAAACCGCGGTGTGCAACCTGGGCTCGGTCATCCTCGAGACCCATCTCGATGCGAAGGGGAATCTCGATCACGCCAAGCTCCGCGAGACCATCCGGATGGCCGTGCGCGCTCTGGACAACGTCATCGACATCAATTTCTACCCGACCGCAGCCGCCAAGCTCTCCAACGAGCGGCATCGCCCGATCGGTCTCGGCGTCATGGGCCTCGCCCACGCGCTCTACCTCCGCGGCCACGCCTTCGCGTCACCCGAGGCGGTCGAGTTCAATGACGAGGCGATGGAGGCGATTGCCTACTACGCCTACGAGGCCTCCTCCGACCTCGCCGCCGAGCGCGGCACCTACTCGACCTACAAGGGCTCGAAGTGGGACCGCGGCCTGCTCCCGCAGGACACCCTCGATCTCCTCGAGAAAGAACGCGGCGTGGAAGTCGAGGTCCCGCGCGGCGGCAAGATGAACTGGGAGCCGCTGCGGGCGAAGATCGCGAAGCAGGGCATGCGCAATTCGAACTGCCTCGCGATCGCTCCGACCGCGACGATCTCGAACATCACCGCGACGTCCCCCTGCATCGAGCCCACGTACAAGAACCTGTTCGTGAAATCGAACCTCTCGGGCGAGTTCATCGTGCTGAATCCCTTCCTCGTGAAGGACCTCAAGGCCCGCGGGCTGTGGGATCAGGACATGAGCGACAACCTGAAGTACTTCGACGGCGAGTTGAAGGACATCGAGCGGATCCCGGCCGACCTGAAGGCGAAATATCTCACCGCCTTCGACATCGACGCGAAGTGGATCCTCGACGCCGCGGCGCGCCGCCAGAAGTGGATCGACCAGAGCCAGTCGGTGAACCTCTGGATCAAGACGCCGGACCTGAAGACCCTCTCGCACATGTACCGGCAGGCCTGGCATGTCGGCCTGAAGACCACGTACTACCTCCGCAGCCTCAGCGCCTCGAACATCGAGAAGGCGACGGTGGGCGTGAAGAAACAGATGCGCGGCGCAGTGAGCGAAGGCTCCGCCGGCGGCCAGAACAGCGGCGACACCGGTGGCAGCCACAGCGTCGAGCAGGTCAAGGCCGACGCCGCCACCGCGAAGAAGACCTACACCGCCGAGGAAAAACTCGCGTGCTCGATCGAGGCCATGAGAAACGGCGAGGCCTGCGAGGCGTGCCAGTGAGCAAGTCCTCCTGACGAACAACTCAAGCCGCGATCTCCAGGTCGCGGCTTTTTTGTTTTCAACTTTCGCGCTGCGGTCGTCCCGCCCGGGTCGAAACCCGAAGCGCGTCCGCTCACGCCGCGCGCCGCCGCCGATGACGCCGGAGCGGCTCGATGGCGGCGACGTGGAGGGCGGGAATATCGACCGAATCGCCGGAATCGAATCCGACGAGAATCATCCGCGAGATCGGCAGCAGGCCGACATGATTGGCGGTCGGCACGTCGTAGGCGCGGCCACTGTTGGTCACGATCCGGAAAGGGAGAAACGGCCGCTGCTCGACGTGTTTCCTAACTCGCGCAAACGCGATCGTGTGCGGTGCTCCGGCTTCGGGCCATTCAGGAGTCATGCCGGGACTTTGATTTGGAACGAAGTCCCGTCAACCGGCCGCTGCCCCGAATTGTGGGTGATCAACGGACGTGAAGAGCGGCCGCAAGGGGCTTCGGTCCGTCCGCTCGCCCCATATCTCGGGGCCTTCGCGGAGTTGAATCGTTGCGGCTGGATGTTTGGCGTTATGCGGCGCGCAGGTTGCGCCCGCACTTATGGGTCGAAAACGCCGAGGGGGATACTTCTTCGTTTGGTTCAAAGGCGACCATCTGCCGCGCCATGTCCACGTGTTTGACGCCAGCAACAAATTGATGGGCCGAGTCCGGCTGGACACGCTGGCGTATCTCGAGGGCGGCCGGCCACCGGCTGCGGTAGTTGCAATCATCATCGAATTTCAGAAGGGTGGAGTATTATGAAGAGCTACGCGGAGCCGAAGCGGCTGGGGACGGCGAAATTCGAACCGATTCGCGCGGTGCGGTATCTGGACACCCTCGATTTGTTCGAAGTGGAGTTCGATTCCGGGGAGACCTTTAAAATCGCCCACGCGATTATCCGCCGGGCCAATGGCCATGCTGGGCGTCCCGAGGTCGATTCGGTCTGGATCGAAGCGGAAGCGCGGTCCGGATTTTTGGTGCGCTATACGGATGGCACGTGGGCGGATTGCGCCTGGGATCTGGTCAAGGAGACCGCGACCTAGAAGTGTCGTTGGTTCGATTGTCTCTTCGACCGTTCGTCAAAGCGGTTCGAGTCCCCTCCTGAAAGGGACGCTTTGCTCCGCGGCTCCGCGTCCTCTGCGCCCTCTGCGTTCAAATCAAGAACGTCCGCTACGGAAGAGGGCACGCGCTACCGGATGGATGAGGAACCGACAGAAGCGGCCGTCGAAGATCCCGGCCCTTTCGGCGCCAGCAAGGTGCGCGGCTGCGCGATGTCGATCAGCCCAACGTTACCGAGCGCGGGCAGTTTCAGGGCGAGGCGCTTTGGATTCACGCCGAAGTTGAGTCCGATGATGTTGAACTCGATGCCTTCCTCCCAGCCGATGGCCACGCCCAGGGCGCCGAAGAGGTTGAACTGCGCGCCCGTGCCGCTGGGGGTGGTGGCGACGAGGCTCGCACCGAGATAGTCCTTGCCGATGGCGTGAGCCGGCAGGTCGACGCGGAGCTCGGGCACTGCGCGCAGGAGGTGCGCGACGAACGTGTTGGAATTCGGACCCGGCCACGCGAAATACGTGGCGGCATGCGGGTAGTCTTCCGCGGCGGCCCGGATCCGCTCGACGAGCGGCGCGGCGCCGGGGCCGCGCACGTCGGCCAGCACGTGGGGACGATTGCCGTACCAGTAGCCGTCGGCGTGACGCTGGCTGACGCGCACGCCGTTGCCCGTCCGGCGGGTCTGGTAGCCCATCAACTCATAGACCGTGAACGCGCTGGCACCGGCAGGCTTCACCGCGACCCACGTGTGCACGCTGACATAGCCCCGCCAGCCGATCGTGCGCGCCGCATAAACTTGCACGACCGCCTCGGGGTTTGTGGCCGGATCGGGTGCGAGTCCGGCCGGGGCGCGGCTGGCCGTCCGCCAATCCGCCGCGACGAGTTCGCCCGCCAGGGCGAGGCCGATGGCGGTAAGCGCGACGGCGCGCCACCAACCGGTGAATTTTCCCTCCCGGAACATGCGGCGACGGTGCTGGGCCGAGGGCCTGAAGCCAAGCCCGACCGGGCATCGCCCTGGGCGGCGTCAGGCTCGTCCCCGGGGCTCGACCGACATTGGACACAAAAATGCCGCGCGTCGAAACGCGCGGCATGGAGAGAACGAAATCGGCCGTCGGCTTTTCGATCAGGGCAACTCGTAGATTTCGAGCAGGGCAGTGCCGGTGGCGCCGGCGGCACCCGAGACCTGCACCGTGTAGGAACCCGGCGCCAGCGTGACCAGCAGCGCGGCATCGCGGCTGCCGGCGGCGAGCGCAAACGCACCCACGAGCGAGTTTCCGCTGCGGAGCGCGTTGAGGTTGGCGGTGCTTTCCCAGTTGTCGTTCGACGCGATCTCATTGCCCGCGCCGTTCGAGATTGTGAGCACCGGATCCGTCAGCGGGCTGGCCACGCCGTAGGCGGCGAGTCCCGGGCCGACGGCGCGGATGAGGAGCTGACGGGGCTGGGTGCCGTCGATCACGAAACCGGAGATCATCTGGTTCTGTCCGCCGCCGACGAAGGCGCGGTTGGACATGTTGACGAGCCGGTCGACACTCGTGCGCTGGCCGACCGCGCGCGGCTGCACGGCGGACGGAGCCCCGACCAGTGCGGCCTGCATGGCGCGGAAGAAGACATCGGTGTTGTCCATGACGCCGGTGAAGAGTCCGGCGCCCGCGCCCAAGGCGGAGAGCGGGATGTCCGAAGCGGTATGCACGGCGCTGGTGCCCGGGACCTGTCCGACGATGTTGTAGCCGCCCGCGACATCGCGGCGGGTGGGGTCGGCCGGGTGGGTGTTGAGCGGCGCCTGTCCGTTGAATGGCTGTTGTGTGTCCTGCAGCGGACGGGCGTTCGTGAGCCAGTCCTCGTTGCGGTCGGAGTTGGCGGCGTAACCGATGAGCATCTTGCGATCGACATCGGTGGAGGCGGGAAAGCCGTCGGGCAGGGTGTTGTAGATCGGGAAGCCGGCGGCGTCGTAGAGGCCCACGACGGGATTACGGAGTTCCGTGGCGCCGCCGTTAGCGGCTGCCCGCTGCGTGAGGCTGGCGTTGGTGACGAGCGAGGCGCCGATGATGTTCACGCCGGCGCACTCGTGGTCGGCCGTGACGATGGCGAGCGTGTCGGGATTGGCCGCGACGAAGGAGCGCACGCGCTCGATGGCGCGGTCGAACTCGATCGTCTCCAGCACCCAACGCTCGGTATCCATCGCATGCGCCTGCTTGTCGATCGACGCGGCCTCGACCATCAGCACGAAGCCCGCGGGATTGCGGTTGAGCACGGTGAGCGCGGTCTCGGTCATCTCGTCGAGCATCGGCTGGTCGGGAAACCCGAAGTCGTCCACGACCGTGCTCGTGCCGCGCCGCTTGCCGATCTTGTCGAGGGCAACGTTCATGTTGGAGAGAGCAAAGAGTCCGAGCAGGCGCTGGGTGTTGGCGGGCACGGCCCGAAGCTGCGTCGAGTTGGCGACGTAGCTGAACCCAGCGGTCTGGAAATCGGCGATCAGGTCGCGGCCGGGATCGGAGACGCCGGGCTTTGCGCCCCACGCGGTGGCGAGTTCCGCCGGGAGGACGTAGTCGCTGCCCGCGGCGCGGGCGGAGCCGGGCGTCGTATTCGGGAGGAACCATTTGCGGCCGCCACCTAGGAGCACGCGCAGGCCGCCGCGGGCGGCGGTCTCGTCGAGGTATTGGTCGCAGATGCCGGTGCCGGCGCCGCGGTTGGACGTGTGCGTGCCGAAGGCGCCGGGCGTGGCGTCGAACACATCGGAGGTCGTCACTATGCCGAGCGACTTGCCGAGCGTGCGGGAGAAATACTCGCCGATCAGCTCGACCCGCGGGTTGTCGAAGGCGTCCGTCGTATCATCGGGGAAGACGCCTTGCTGGTTGTTGTTCGACTTGTTGCCGGTCGAGTAGATGGCGGCACCGGGTGACGAGTCGGTGATGATCGAGTTGAGCGATGAGGTCTGGACAATGCCGGTGACCGGGAACTGGTCCATGGCGAGCGGCGCGAGGGCTTTGCCCTGCGAGACGCCGTTGACCATGATACGTGCGGCGGTGCGGTGGGCGATGCCCATGCCGTCACCGATGAGGAAGATGATGTTCTTCGCCTTTGTGAGGTTGGCGGCGTCGGCGCCGAGCGAGACGATCTCGAAGTTGCCCTGTGCACTGACGACGGCGCCGTCGCTCTGCGTGGCGCGGGCCGCAAACACCCGGACGCCGGGCGCCGGCAGGCTGTAGGCGCGCAGGGTGCCGAGCGTCGTGCCGGCGGGGAGGCCGGTCGCAGTCGCGGGCGCGAGCGTCACGGTGCCCGGGACGACGGTGCCGTTGATCAGGAATTCGATCTTGGTGATCGTCTGGCCGGCATCGGGCCGCACGGTCGCCTGGAGATCGAAGCGCTGGTTGGGCAGGAAGCGGGCGATGTAGGGCGGGTTGGGATCGCCGAACGAGAAGAGCTCGCTCGGCGGGGTGAGGCGCGAGATCGTGGGCGCCGCGATGGACGCGGTGAGCGGCAGGAGGCACGCGCCGGCCAGAAGGGCGGCGCGAATCGGATTAAGTGGAATGGACATAGGGAGAGAGTCAGGGCGACGGCGCGAGAACAGCGGCCGCGGTTGCTGCGAGGGAAGCGGGGACCACCGATACCGGGCCGGACGTCGGCGCATCGAGCAGCAGCCGGGCAACAGCGTTGCGTCCGTCCGTCATGGGGCTCGGTCCGACTTGGAGCGTGCCCGTGAGCAACATCGGCCCGGGAATATAGGGCGCCGGCTCGCTGGCGGCCGAAGGCGGCAGCACCACGTGCAGGGTTGCGGGTGGCAGCTCGTCGTTGAAACAGTAGCCGTCGCTCTCGACCTTGGTTGGCCAGCCGGTGAGGAGGAACATGCCGGGATGGCGCACGAAATCGCGGGTCATGAATCCCGCGATCCGCACGCGCCGACCGTGCAGCGCCCGCATCCGCTCCGAGTAGTCGAGCCCGCGATCACCGACCACGGGCGAGAAGAACTCCCGGAACGCGAGCTCGGCGACGCCCGGGGGCAACGGCGGGGGCGTCTGCGGGGCGCGCTGGGCCTCGAGGAGTACGCGGGCTGACTGGGCGGCGAACCGACGCCAGACCGCCGCGGTGGCGGAATCTTCGGCCGCAAAGAGTGATCCGGACAAAACGACGCAGACAAGCAGACCGCGGGTGACGACAAACATGGCGCAGAAGGTGTTCGATTGCCGTGTCGGTCATGTGGCGCCGGCGTGAACTCGGCGCGACAACCCCGCGCCGATGCCGTGACAATGGTTACGAATCCGCGCGGGGGCGGCCCAAACCCCCGCAGGCTTTACCTTTTACCTCGTTGCCGGCTCGAAAGGTGAGTGGGAGGAGTGACTTGGTTTTTGCTTCCGAATGCCAGTTGACCTGCCTCGCATTCCGCGCAACTCTTTCACCTGAAGTTCCCCTCGGTGTAGGCCCTTTACCCCGGTTTTCCTTTCAGTGCACGGGCTGACGCCGGTGCGAGTTTAATCTTGGTGCGCACGCACCCATCCCATTTCCCCATGCGCTCAAATTACGTTCGCTTCAGTTGGTTCGCCGCGGTCGGTGCGGCGCTCGGCTCGTTCTCCATCGCCGGGGCCGCCTCGGTGCCGGACCTCGAGCAGGTCGCGGTATTCACCGACCGGCATTGCTCTTCCTGCCACAACGATGTCGACAAGGAAGGCGGGCTCGACCTCACGACGCTGACGATGGCCCCGGGGGATGCGGCCAATTTTGCCACGTGGGTGAAAGTCCATGACCGGATCCAGAATGGTGAAATGCCGCCGAAGGAGAAGAAGCGGCCGGAGGCCAGGGAAACCGCGGCGGTCTTGAAGGAGGTCTCCGCCCGGCTGGTGGGCCAGGAGCGCGAGGTCGAGGAACGATTCGGCCGCGTGCAGCGGCGGCGTTTGAATCGCAGCGAGTACGAAAATGCCCTGCGGGATATGTTTGGGCTGCCGGCCTTGCGCATCACGATCCTTTTGCCGGAAGACGGCGAGGCTGCGAATTTCAACAAGGTGAGCCGGGCGCTCGACGTTTCACACGTGCACGTCGCCCGGTACATGCTTGCGGCGCAAGCCGCCATCCGCGAGGCGCTGTCGGTCGAAATCCTAAAGGAGCCGACGACCGTCAAACGGATCTACGCGCGGGAGAGCATTGCCTACAGCGGGGTCGATGGCGTGGCGGATCGGATGCGGTTTCCGGTCCTCGGTTCGGGGCCGGACATGCGCGCGATCAAGAAGTCGAATCCCCTGACCGTCGGTCCCAGCAAACCGGAAATCCGGGAGCAGGAGGCGATGGCGTGGTCGGGCAGCACCTTTGGCGCGGGTTTCAATACGCGCTGGACCCAGTTCGAAGCGCCGGTCACCGGGCGGTACAATATCCGCTTCAAGGGCTATACGATCTGGCGGGGCCCGTGGGGCTATTATGAACGCGGCGGATTCGGCGGCAACGGACCGAACCTGAACCTCCCGGCGGGCGCCGTGCTTCCGCCGGCCGACCCGGAGGAACTGGCCGGATTCGTTCCGCCGCCTCCTGGCTCGAAGCCGCGCGAAGTCCCGGCCGGGCGCGAAGTCCCGGGCGGGCGCGGTGGTGCCCCCGGTCGTGGCGCTGTGGTGGGTGGAGCGTTTGGCGCCGGCGTGGGGCCCGGTCCTCTGGAACGGTTTCTGGCCAGCACGACGGACATCACTCCCGGGCGGCGCGACGAATGGATTCATGTTTATGCCAAGGCGTTCGGGGCAGCCGGCTACAGGATCGGCGCCTTCGACCTGACGCCGGAACCTGGCATCTACGAAATCAAGGATGCCGAGCTGAACTCGGGGCAGATCCTCATCGCCGACGCGGTGCGGTTCATGCGTTCCCGCCCCGGTCTGACGGGGGTCGTGAATTACACCAACCCGCTCACGCAGGCGGACGGAACCCCCGGCGTTGCGTTCAACTGGATGGAAATCGAAGGACCGCTGCACGACGGTCCGATCGAGCCCGGCTACGCACTGCTGTTTGGCAACCTACCGCACAAACAGCTCGAAAATCCGGCCCCGGGTGTCGGCATCCGGATGCCCGGCCGTCGTCCGCCGCCCTTGCCGGTGTCGGCGTCGAGCGGTGACAACATTCCTTCCAATCAGCCCGCGGAAATCACCGTGGATATCGAGTCGGCCAACCCGAATCAGGATGCCGATCGACTGCTCCGGAACTTCCTCGCGCGTGCCTATCGGCGGCCGGTGAAGGAGGCGGACGTGCAGACGTTCCTCACCCTTTTCAAGCAGCGGATGGAACGTGGCATCGGCTTCGGAGCCTCCATGATGGTGGCGTACACGGCCATCCTGTCGTCGCAGGAATTCGTTTATCTGGATGAAGGCCCCCGTGGGAAACTCGACGACTACGCGCTGGCCACCCGCCTGGCGCTTTTCCTGACCGATGGCGCACCCGATGCCCAGCTCCGGGCCCGTGCCGAGAAGGGTGATCTGCATCAGCCGTCGGTGTTGCGGGCCGAAACCGAGCGGTTGCTCGCGAGCGGCAAGTCAAAGCGCTTCGTCACCTCGTTTCTCGATTACTGGCTCGAGCTGCGGAAGGTGCTGGACACGACGCCGGACATGAATCTCTACGGCGACTACTTCAACGACGACGAGTTGGTCGAGTCGGGCGTTGCGGAAACCCAGATGTTCTTCACCGAGCTGCTGCAGCGAGACCTGCCGGCGCGCAATCTCGTGGATTCCGATTTCACGTTTATCAATGAGCGGCTGGCCAACCACTATGACATCGACGGTGTCCTGGGCGTGAACCTGCGGCGCGTGGCCCTGCCGGCCAACAGCGTGCGCGGCGGCATGATGACCCAGGCCAGCGTCCTCAAGCTAACGGCCAACGGCACGACCACCTCCCCCGTGTTGCGCGGAAAGTGGATCATGGAACGGATCGTCGGCTACGAGATTCCGCCTCCGCCCGCGTCCGTGCCGGCGGTTGAACCGGACATCCGCGGCGCGACGACGATTCGCGCGCAGCTCGACAAGCACCGGGCGGACGAGAGCTGTGCGGGGTGCCATCGCAATATCGATCCTCCCGGTTTTGCGCTCGAGAGCTTCGATATCCTCGGTCGCTATCGGGATCGTTACCGCGCCATCGCCAAAGGACAGACGCCGGAAATCGGTTTCGGCAAGAACGGCTGGCCCAAGGCCTGGTTCTCCGCCCTCCCGGTGGATCCGAGCAATGTGACCGCGCAGGGGAAGGCATTCGCCGACGTTCGCGAATTCAAGAAGCTCCTGCTGCAGGACGAGCAACAGATCGCCCGGAATTTTGCGAAGCAACTGGCTGTTTACGCGACCGGCGCGCCGATTCGCTTCAGTGATCGCCCTCAGATGGAGGCGATCCTCGCGAAGGCGAAAGCGGGCGATTACGGCGTGCGGACCCTCCTGCATGCCGTGGTGCAGAGCGATCTCTTCCTCAACAAATAGCCCGGGGAAAGGCTTCGCGCCCGATTGGAATGTGGCCCTGCCCGCGAGGGCAGGGGCTGCTCCTGCCAGTTGCCCTGGCGGCTCATGGAGGGAACGAGCTGGTGGGCTGAGAGGAGGCGACGGATCGCCAAACTGGCAGGTCGCGGAAGTCGCCCATACCTGATTGCGCCGACAGGGTGGCGCCAGCTTCAGCAATCGATTCGGCGCATTCGGATCGTCGTGCCGACCGGGCATCCGGCGGGGTTGGCCTCTTGTGCGTTGACCCGCCACGCGATCCACGCAGTTTTTGGCTCTGAAAGTACCCCGTCTGTCCTGGCCCAGTTACCCACCTTGTTCGTAGCCGCGTTTTGCCCTCGTATGCGCGTCTGACCCCACTCCCCATGCACTCAATTCATGTTCGTTCCGGTTGTTTCGCAGCGGTCGCCGTAGCGCTTGGCTCACTTTCGATCCTCCGTGGCGCGTCGGCGCCGGACTTCGAGCCAATCGCGAGCTTCACCGACAAGTACTGCTCGTCCTGTCACAACGACGTCGACAAGGAGGGCGGACTCGACCTCACCACCTTGCCGATGTCACTGGGCGACGTGGGCAATTTTTCCACGTGGGTGAAAGTCCATGATCGGATCCAGAATGGCGAAATGCCGCCGAAGGAGAAGAAGCGACCGGAGGCGAAGGATGCCACGGCGTTCATGAAACAGCTCTCTACCGGTCTGGTGGCCGAGGAGCGCAAAGCGGAGGAGCGTTTCGGCCGGGTGCAGCGCCGGCGTTTGAATCGGTCCGAGTACGAAAACACCCTGCGGGATATGTTTGGGCTCCCGGCCTTGCGCGTGATGGGCCTCCTGCCGGAAGACGGCGAGGCCGCGTATTTCAACAAGGTGAGCAAGGCGCTCGACGTTTCCCCGGTCCACCTCGCCCGATATATGAGCGCGGCCCAAACCGCGATCCGCGAGGCGCTGTCGGTCGAGATCCTGAAGGAGCCGACGACCCTCAAACGGTACTACGCGCGGGAGAGCATTGCTTACAGCGGGGTCAACGGCGTCGCCGACCGGATGCGGTTCCCGGTCCTCGGTTCAGGGCCGGATCTTCGCGCCATCGATCACGACGCGCCCCTGACGGTCGGCGACAGCAATCCGGAGATCCGGGAAAAGGAGGCGATGGCGTGGTCGGGCAGCACCTTTGGCGCGGGTTTCAACAGCCGGTGGACGCAGTTCGAGGCGCCGATCGCTGGGCGCTACAACCTCCGCTTCAAGGGCTACACGATCTGGCGGGGCCCGTGGGGCTTCTATGAAGAAGGCGGCTCCTTCAATAATAATGCTCCGAACCTGAATCTTCCCCCTGGCACCAGCCTGCCGTTTACGCCCGAGGCGGTCGGCCTCATTCGCGACCCCAACGCGCCCCCGCCCGCGCCCGCGCGCGCCGGCCGTGCCGGTGGCCGCGCCGGACGTGGCCGCCCGGCCCCTGGCGGTTACAACCCGGAGGGCATGCGTGGTCCGAACGAATGGTTTCTTGCCAGCACGACCGACATCACGCCTGGGCGACGCCTCGAGTGGATCCATGTTTATGTCAAAGCGGCGGGGCAGGCCGGCTACCGGGTCGGTGAGTTCGACCTGCACCCGGAGCCCGGCATCTACGAGGTGAAGGGCGTCGAGTTGACCTCGGGGCAGGTCATCATCGCCGATGCGGTGCGGTTCATGCGTTCCCGCCCCGGTCTGACGGGGGTCGTGAACTACACCAACCCGCTTACCCAGACCGATGGAACTCCCGGGGTCGCGTTCAACTGGATGGAAGTTGAAGGACCGCTGCACGACAGCCCGACCGAGCCCGGCTACGCGCTCCTGTTTGGCAACCTCCCGCACAAACAACTCCAGAACCCGCCCGCCGGCGTGGGCATCCGGATGCCCGGTCGTCGTCCGCCGCCCTTGCCGGTGTCCGCCGCCAGCGGGGATAACATTCCTTTCAACAACCCCACGGACATCACCGTGGACATCGAGTCGGCCAATCCGAATCAGGATGCCGAGCGCCTGCTCCGGAACTTCCTGACTCGCGCCTACCGCCGTCCGGTGAAGGACGCGGACGTGCAAGTGTTCCTCACTCTTTTCAAGCAGCGGATGGAACGTGGCATCGGCTTCGGAGCCTCCATGATGGTCGCGTACACGGCCATCCTGTCGTCGCAGGAATTCATCTACCTGGATGAAGGCACCAGCGGGAAACTCAACGACTATGCGCTGGCCAACCGCCTCTCCTTTTTTCTGACCGATGGCGCGCCGGATGCCCAGCTCCGGGCCCATGCCGAGAAGGGTGATCTGCATCAGCCGGCGGTGTTGCGGGCGGAGACCGAGCGGCTGCTGGCGAGCCCGAAGTCCAAACGCTTCGTGGCCGCGTTCCTCGATTACTGGCTCGAACTCCGGAAGGTGCTGGACACGACGCCGGACATGAATCTTTACGGCGATTACTTCAACGACGACGAGCTGGTCGAGTCGGCCGTCGGAGAAACGCAGATGTTCTTCACCGAGCTGCTGCAGCGGGACCTGCCGGCGCGCAATCTCGTGGATTCCGATTTCACGTTCATCAATGAGCGGCTGGCCAACCACTATGACATCGACGGTGTCCTGGGCGTGAATCTGCGGCGCGTGGCCCTGCCGGCCAACAGCGTGCGCGGCGGCATGATGACCCAGTCCAGCGTGCTCAAGCTGACGGCCAACGGCACGACTACTTCGCCGGTTATCCGTGGAAAGTGGATCATGGAGCGGATCGTTGGCTACGAGATTCCGGCGCCGCCCGCGTCCGTGCCGGCCGTCGAGCCGGACATTCGCGGCGCGACGACGATTCGGGCCCAGCTCGACAAGCACCGGGCGGACGAGAGTTGCGCGGGCTGTCATCGCAATATCGATCCTCCCGGTTTCGCCCTCGAGAGCTTCGATGTCCTCGGTCGCTATCGGGATCGTTACCGCGCCGTCGCCAAAGGGCAGACGCCGGAAATCGGCTTTGGCAAGAACGGCTGGCCCAAGGCGTGGTTCGCCGCGCTCCCGGTGGATCCGAGCAATGTGACGGCGCAGGGGAAGGCGTTCGCCGACGTGCGCGAATTCAAGAAGCTCCTGCTGCAGGACGAGCAACAGATTGCCCGGAACCTCGCGAAGCAACTGGCCGTGTACGCGACCGGCGCGCCGGTTCGCTTCAGCGATCGCCAGCAGCTGGAGGCGATCCTCGCCAAGGCGAAAGCGGGCGATTACGGCGTGCGGACCCTCCTGCATGCCCTGGTGCAAAGCGATCTCTTCCTGAACAAATGACGACGCGCCAGGGCGAACCGGCAGTCGATGGAGGGACGGTGTCCCCACCGTCCATGGCTGCCTGACGTCGGCCGGAACGTTCGCCGCTTGATGTAGGGCTGCCGCTCGTCGGCAGGCCTCTTCTTTCCGTTCGAGAAGTGGCCCGGCGACGAGCGCCGGCCCTACAGCTGACAGCATCGTTCCGGCTTGAAGCGGAACGCGTGGTGCCGGAGTCGTAGCGACCGGGATCTGCGATTGCGCTGGCGGCCGGCTTGGACAATTTCGGGAGGAATCATGAACACCCCCTCCCTGAGCCGCCGTGATTTTCTCAAGACCGGAGCCGCCGCCCTGGCGACCGCTTCACTCGCCACCCCGATTGGCCTGCGCGCCGCGGCGGCGCCGAACTACGGCGGCAAGAAACTGCCGTTCGGCATTCAGCTCTGGACGGTGCGCGGTGCGTTCACCGTCGAGCCCGAAGCGACGTTGAACAAGCTGGCGAGTCTCGGCCTCAAGGGGGTCGAGTTCTACACGACCTTCCCCGGCGGACGTGACGCCAAGACCATGCGCGCCGTCCTCGACAAGGCCGGACTCAAGACGGTCGGGTACCACATCGGCGGGCTCCACACGATGTCCGACGACGACCTGAAGAAGCAGATCGAGTTGAACCAGATCATGGGCAACACGCGGCTGGGCGTGTCCTTCACCCAGGCCGGCGACGGCCCGTTCAATTCCCAGGCGAAGACCACCACGGCGAAGAAATCGGATTGGGAAGCCATTGCCGACAAGTTCAGTGCGCTCGCGGCGAAGCTGAAGCCGCACGGCATGGCGGCCTATTACCATTGCCATCCCTCCGATTTTGCCCGGATCGACGGCGAGACGAGCTGGGACATCTTCTTTTCCCGCGCCAGCAAGGACGTGTTCATGCAGATTGACCTCGGGCACATGGGGACGGCTGGAATTGATCAGGTCGCCACGATGAAGAAATTTCCGGGTCGCGCGAGGACCGTGCACGTGAAGCCGGCCAATGGCGGCGACGGCCGGTTGGTCGGCGATCCGAACGATGGCAACCTCGCCAAGTGGCCGGCGATCTTCGCGGCCTGCGAGGACCCGAAGATCGGCGGCACCGAGTGGTACATTCTTGAATACGACGGTGGCTCGATGGAGCAGGTCGAGGGCACCGTCGCTCGGCTCAAGGAGTGGGGTAAGATCTAGGGCCGTTTAAGCCAAGGCTTAGCCGACCCGACGTCGTGGGCGCGCGCGAGGCACGCCCCTACGATGCGACGTTGCAAGATCCGTTGTAGGGGCGAGGCTCGTCCACGCCCGAATTGCTACGGCCCTTCTTAACCCGCTCCAGGTCGCGCGGCTGGGTTCGCGCGGAAGCGGTCCGGAACGGTCCGGCCAGGACAATCAATTCTGGGGCTGGTAGTGCACGCACACCGCAGCGAAGAATAGACTAGTGTAGAGCTGGTCCCAGCGGTAGTGCCCGAGCATGCGGTCGATTTCGTCGCGGCACTCGCGCATGATTTCGGGATCGCCCGCCAGGGTCACAATCCACGCGGCGAAGAGCGGTTCACGCACCGTGTCGTCCTCCCAGACACTGCGAGGGTTGTGACTCCCCCAGAGGGGAAGCTGCGTGCGCATGAGCAGGATGGCCTCATCGCAGTTCGCCTGGGGCTTCCAACTCGGCAGGAGAAAGTGCCAGTCGATATCGAACGTTAGCTTGTCGCCTTCCTCCAGGCGGCGGTGGCGCGCGAGATGCACGATCGCATTTCGGGCGTTGATCAGCAGGCCGCGCCGGTAGCCGCGGCGCCAATCCTCGTCGGTCTCCATTTCCCAGAGTCCCCGGAGCGCCGCCTGTGACATGCTCGAGGTCCACAGCTTCTGCGAGACACTCGCCGTACCTTTGAAATCGTAGGTCGGGATCGACGGGCTGACGTAGTCCATCCCCACGGCGCACCAATCCCGGCGGGACCGGCGCTCGTCGCCAATGACCTCGCTGGCGACGCTCCGGTAGCGCTCGAGCCAGCGGTCGTGGCCCGTAAGGTCGTAGAGGGCACGATGGAGAAACAAGAGCCGGGCGGCATCGATGTGTTTCGCCCGGATGTAATTGCCGCGGTAGCCGAAACTGATCGGGTCACACGGAATCTGCCAGCCGTGTCCCTCCAGCGCCAACGCGGTTTTCTCCATGAGATCAATCAGCTCCTTCTTCTCTGCCGCTTCCGGCAATCCACTGCGCACGTACCGCCAGAGTCCGTAGAACCAGGGCAGTGTCTGATCTTCCGAGGTGCCCGGGTAGTGGGCTTTCCCATCGACCGTCAGGCCGCGGGCGACAAAGCCGGGGGTCCGGCCGGCTTGGGCAAGTTTGACGAGGCCGTGCGCGATTCGCCGGGCCTGCGCGGCCGATTCCGCGGTGCGCAATTTGCGCCAGCGGTTACAGAGGCCGTCGAGCAGGAGCCCGCCGAACATGGGGCCATCCTCGATCGGGGTCATCCAGCCACCGCCGTTCGGACGCAGCGCCGCGCATTC
Source organism: Opitutia bacterium (assembly GCA_947472765.1). Taxonomy (GTDB): domain Bacteria; phylum Verrucomicrobiota; class Verrucomicrobiia; order Opitutales; family Opitutaceae; genus ER46. The sequence goes on along the minus strand of CANJCM010000007.1, from coordinate 74,425 downwards.
CTCCGCCGTCGGGATGATCACCTCTCCTTTGAGTCCGGTATAGTGCAGGATCGTGCCGTGTGCCGGCATGACAAATCGCCGCCACAATTCGGCGACCGCCATTTCCACCGCGGCCTCGCGCAGATCCGCCGCGGGTGCAGCCTGCAGGATGGCCGGCAGACGGCTCGCGATCAGCAGTGCCGCCGAACCATGCAGGAACTGTCGACGAGAATGAGACGAAGGGTTCATGGGTTGATCTTCCCGGTCCGGGTTTCTTTCGCCGCCGCCTTGCCCGAAAAGCCCACGTCCAACAAGGCGTCGAGGGCGGCCTTTTCGTTGAACTCGCCTTTGACCTGGATCGCGGTCCCGTGCGTGGAGGCGGCGACACTCGTGACTCCCGGCACGGCGCCGAGTGCGCCCCTGGCCTGCTCGACGCACGAACTGCAGCAGAGGTGGACTCCTTCGATCTCGGTGCTCTTGACGGTGGCGTCCTTGGCGCCCGTCTCCGCCGTGATCGGGACGGCCGGGTTTCGCGAACGCCCAAAGTAACCGGCGTCCACCATCGCCTTGACCGCTTTTTTTGCGGTCGCGACGTCGGGGGCGAACAGGACGAGCCGGCTCGTGTCCTGATCGGAGAGCAGATCGGTCGCCCCGGCCGCAGTGACAGCGTTACGCACGCCTTCCACGCACTCGTCGCAGCAAATGTGCACCCGCTCGATGGGGACCGCGACATTCTCAGCGGCAAGGGCGGATCCGGTTCCGAGGCAGAAGGCGACGAGAAGGAGGGAGAGGCGCATGGGAAGGGCGGGGTGAAGAGCGCTCGACGAACGCGTACGTTTGCGAATTCGGAATGAAAGGCGAGGCGTGGACGAGCCACGCCCCTACAATTGGGATTGTATTTAGCGGTCGTTGTAGGGGCGCGCCTCGTGCGCGCCCGCTCGGTCGGCCGTCGACCTCAGCGCGCCGGAGTGGAGGACGTGGTTGCGCCCGCGAGGACATCCCCGGCCTGCGCTTGCTGGATTAGTTTCTCCGCATCAATCGGGAGCAGGAAGCGTTCGCCCACGGCCTTCACCGCAGCGGTGCGCACGCGCGCGACGTAGTTTTCGTGCGAACCGTAGCGTTCTTCGAGGGAGGGACGCGGATCGCCGGCAGCGAGACGCTCGGCCTTGGTCGGCGCGAAGGGAATGAACGAACCGGCAAAGCCCGATTGTCGATCCTTGTAGAAGCCGGTGGCAGTGACTGCCCAGCCGACGTAGGTGCCCAGCGGCGTCTGATGCAGCACCGACGGAACGCCGCCGATTTCGTTACCGTCGGAGTCGACCCGTGGAACGAGCTGGGGAAGAATCCGGCGCAGGACGGGCGGCTGCCGCATCACACCCGAAAGGTCGTTGTGATTGAAGTCGGGCCCGAAGTCGTAGTCGTAGAGCGGATTGATCAGGCGGTCCGGCAGCGCCACGCCGGGAATCGAGGGGAAGCCCATCGCGCGGGAATCCGGTGGCACCAGTTCGCCGCGGTCGAGGCGGGGGTAGCGACTCGGTGGCGGTTCCGTGCCCTTGGTCACCCACTCGATCAAAGCGACCCGCAGCGCCCGCATCGTCTCCGTCTGGGGATTCGGGTTCAGGGTCAGCCCGTACTCGTTCGTCGCAGACTTTGGGGCGACCATGAATCCACCGCGGCCGCCGCCGTGGGTCGTGCCGGGGAAGTAATACCGGCGCACATTCTCCGGCAGCGGAATGTCGCGGTCTGCGGCGGTGCCGACGAGATTGGGCGACATCCGCAGGCCCCAGAACTCGGCGGCGCCAAACGTCTCGATGATCTTCGGCACGGTGCTCGTCTTTTGTGCGCGATCGAGCAGCGAAGCTGTCGGGCGCTGCCGGGTCGTGTCCACGTACGGACTCCACCAGAGCACGGCTTCGCTGCCGGGCTCGAACGGCGCGGTGGCGCCGCCGGGAATCGCGAAGCGGAAGTTCAGGGGGTTCTGTCGCGCCGCGATGTGCGGGTTCGCGCCGTCCCAGACGATCCGGCCGGCCTCGTCCTCGTTGAATCCGAGGTGCAGGAAGGTCCGGATGAAGTTGCCCGATTGCGACGTGCCCAGCGCGATCACCCACCGCAGCCGCGAAGCGAGCGGATTGGCCAGGCTGGCGTTTTCGGCGGGCGCGTGACGGAAGAACGAAACGAGGTCCCGGGTCGCCGCGAGGCCCACGCCGAGCACCAGCGGATCCTTGGCGGTGTAGGTGAGTTCGTAGATGTAGCCGGCGGCAAAGCCTCCGCGCAGCGTGATGGTCTGATCGTCGGCAAAGGACCACTGCGACGAAGCAATCGGAATCACGACCGCATCCTCGGCGCGGCGCTTCGTGAGCGTCGCATTCGTGGTATCGTGGCTGACCGGGGCGCGGTTCCCGGGGAGCACCAGTTTGTCCGCCGGCTCGGTGAGCGGAAAACGCACGAGTACGGCGCCCGTGATGCTCGAGCCATCGGGCTGGCGGGCTACGGGAACCTGGATCGATTGCATGTTGGCGGGGACGTCGCCCTGCCAGCCGCTGACAAGGAAAGTGTCGCCGCGCGCATAATTGAAATCGTCGGCGATTACCCGGTTGCCGCGATTCGAGACGCCGTAGACGAGCACGCCGCTCGCCTTGGAGAGGTCGACCGGCTTCGTGAGCGTGAAGGTGGCCACGTACTCGACCCGCCCACGGGCGTTCTTCGGCGCGAATGCCAGGTCGGTGAGGATGGCGTTGCGCGGATCTGCCGGGTCAATTTCGCCGTAGGCATGGCCCGTGAGCACTTCGTAGGGCGCCGTCGCCGTCCCCGCGGGAAAGCCGTCCGCTGGTCCGGCGGGCTGAGTCTTTTCCACGACGAGTCGCGTGATGGCAGCGGGCGAAGGCGTGCTGGAGGCCAGGAGCGCGACGAGAGCGGCAGCGTGGGTAAGGAGCCGTTGGCGCGAGAGGCGTGAGTTCATGGGGCGAAGTGGGGCGGTGAATTCGAGCTGACCAAGGAGACTGCGTTCCGTCGCGCGGCTGGGCAAGAGGTGGCGGCATGGAATCGGCGTGCCGTTCCCGGTATTGGCGCGTCAGGCTCGGGTCATGGGTCCGTTCCGCCGCCATCGAATCACCTGCGTGGTCGCAGGGCTGGCGGCGTGTTCCCTGGCGATGGTGCTTTGGGGACAGCAGTTCTACGGCGGCGGCCAAATCTACGTCCCGGAAGGCACGCGAACCGCCCGTGAACTCGGCTCGCGCAGCACGGGAACGCCGGAGTGGATCAACCCCCGCGGGTTCGAAACCGACGTCTTCACCTTTGCGCGGTTGCGCTACGATCGGGCGCCGCGCCCCGCGACCGGCCGCCGTGGGGGATGGACGACGGATCTGCCCGATGCCGATCTGAACCTTTCGTACCGGCTGCAGCAGATGACGTCATTGCGCGTCGACCCGGATGCCCGTCTCGTGCGCGCCACGGACCCGGAACTCGCGGACCTGCCCTTTCTCTTCGCCTCGGCGCCGGGTGCGATGGGCCTGACCTCCGCCGAAAAGACGGCGCTGCGGAATTACCTGCTCAATGGCGGCTTCCTGCTCATGACGGATTACTGGGGCGACGTCGATCAGGCCCACGTCGAACGACTCTTCGAGCGCGAGGTCCTGCCGGGCTATCATTTCGAGGAGCTCCCGATCGAGCATCCGCTCTACCGGGCGGTTTATCCCATTCGCGAAAAGGCGCAGGTCGCGAACATCCACATGGGGATGAAGATTCCCGGCACCCAGATTCACCACCGCGTGATCTTCGATCGGCAGGGCCGGATCATGGTGCTCGGACTTCACAACTCCGACGACAGTGACGGTTGGGAGCGGGAAGGGGAGGACCACGAGTACTTCCTGAAATATTCGGAGGGCATCGCCTATCCTCTCGCGATCAACATCGTGTTCTACGTGATGACGCACTGACGCGGGGAGGCCGGCGGGGTGAATGCGTCGTAGGGCCGCCGAACAGAACCAATTTGTCGTTCTGAGTGCAGCGAAGAATCCACCTGCAGAGGGCGTTCGTCCCGTGGATGTGCAACCCTGTCGCTTCGCTCGGTAGCTTCGCTGCGCTCAGAATGACAGAGGTTGCTCGATTGCGTTTTGACGGCCCGGGGGTGCGGTCGTAGAGGTGAGTCATGCCCCCACGTGTTACCCTCCGTTCCCTCTTCTCGCTCAGCGCGATGGCGCTCGGGCTCGTTGCCCTCAATTCGACCGCCGCTGAACCCGGCGCCACCGGTGAAAAGATCACCGTCCCCGGCCTGAATTATACCATGGTCAAGGCTCCGGCGGGCGTGGCGGTCATGGGTCACGGCGATGAGAACAGCAAGTCCGACGAGTCTCCGGCCACGCGCGTGAAGATCACGCAGCCGTTCTGGATCGGTGTCACCGAGTTAACGATACCGCAATGGCGGCACTTCGTGGAGACCACCGGCTACATCACCGAAGCGGAGCGCGGGAACGTCGGGCTCAATCTCCTGAAGGAGAAAGCCGGCCCAAAGCACGTGGGGTTGAGCTGGCGCAATCCTGGCTTCGCGCAGGATGACACGCATCCCGTCGTCGGGATTAGCTGGCAGGACGCGATGCAGTTCTGCCGCTGGCTGACGGAGCGCGAGCAGACCGCCGGCCGTCTGCCGAACGGCTACGTCTTCACGCTGCCGACCGAGGCGCAGTGGGAATATGCGTGCCGCGCCGGTGGCAACGACGAGCTGCCGAACGTGCAGGAGTATTACTGGCCGGCGCCGAGTCTGCCGACGCATCCGGTGGCGGGAAGGAAGCCGAATGCCTGGGGCATCTACGACATGTACGGCTATCCGCTCGAGTGGATCTTCGATTGGTATGGCAAGTATCCCGGCGGCGAAGTCACCGACTACGCCGGGCCTGCGTCGGCGAACGATCGCAACGTCATCCGGGCACACCACGAGATGCGCGGCCAGCAGAGTTCCCGCAATCGCTGGAGCACGACCGGCGACACGCAAAACGATTTCGTCGGACTGCGCATGGTGCTCGCGGTTCCGCCGCAGCCAGTATCTCCGCCCGCCCCGCCCCGCGCTCCGGCCGCGGCGCACTAAGGCGTGATGCAGGGGCGCGCCTCGTGCGCGCCCGAACCCTGACCCTCACCCCAAAAATGAATACCCACCCCGAAAACTGTCTCTGCTGCCGCGGTCTGTCGCGGCGTGATTTCATTGCCGCCGCCGCCGCGGCCACGGCGGCCTTCGCCCTGCCGAAGCTGTCCGCCGCCGAGGTGAAAGCCGGCACGCCGCCGATGATCGACATACACTTTCACCACAACTCCGACGGCCTGCCCGCTCCGGGTTCGAAGGACGCCGGAGATCCGACGATGATGGCGATCGGCAAGCGCAACGATGCCGAGGTGATCACGCACCAGAAGAACACCGGGGCGATCCTCTCCGTGATTCTTGGGGCGAATGATTCGACGACCGCGTTTGCACGGCGCGACCCGAAGCGCTGGGTGACGTTTGCGCGTGAGCCCGTCGACGACGCCGGCGCGCGCCAGAAGGTGGAGCGCCGGCTGAAGCAGGGTGCCATCGGCATCGGTGAACTGAAGGAGACGGTCGCGTGTGACTCGCCTGCCATGCTGCAGATGTTCGAAGTCGCCCGCGACTTCGACGTGCCCGTGCTGATGCATTTCGAGGACGAACTCTGGTGCGACGGCTTCCCGCGCTTCCACCGCGTGTTGGAGAAATTCCCGACGGTGAAATTCATCGGCCACGCCCAGACCTGGTGGGCCAATCTCGCGAAGGGTTACACTCCCAAGGATGGCAAGAGTCCGAAGGGGCCGATCGCGGTCGGCGGGCTCACGGACAAGTGGATGAAGGATTTTCCGAACCTCTACTGCGATCTCGCGGCCAACTCGGGTAACAACGCGCTGACCCGCGATACCGCATTCGCCCGTGACTTCATCGTGCGCCATCAGGACAAGGTGCTCTTCGGCTCCGACTGCATCTGCTCCACGGGTGTCGGTCCGACGTGCATCACGGTGCGGAAGTTCGAGGCACTCGCCGCGCTCAATCTGGACGAGAAGGTCCAGGCGAAGATCTACCGCGACAACGCGCGGCGCGTGCTGAAGCTGAAAGCGTGAGGCGCATGGATTGAGGTTAACCGCCCTTCCGACGTTGTGCGGAAGGTGCGGAAAACACCCCCCGGCCTGCCGGGTACCCCTCTCGAGCGGGAAATATGCAGTGAAAGGTCCGGCGGGTGAGACACCCGCCCTCCATGGCAGGCGGTTCGTTCAGATTTCAGTCAGTTCCTCGTCGAGGAAAGCAATCCATGGAGGGACGGTGCCCCCAACGTCCACGGCTGCATTTCGTCGAGCCGAACGTTCACCAATCGGTGCAGGCCTGCCGCTCGTCCGCGCCTTCCGCTGCGTTTCGGGCGCGCACGAGGCGCGCCCCTACAACACGAAAGATCCCTTCTTGGAGAGGAAGTGGCGCGAAGCTCCGGGGGTGTCCGTCTGGCCTTTCGGCTGGCCGTTACGCGCGCACGTTCCGCTCGCGCTGCCACGAATACACCACCGCGCCGTGCACGTCGTGCAGCCGGCACTCGATCGAACTGGTGGCACCGTGCGACTTCACGCTCGCCGAAAGAAATCCGCCCTTCACGAGGTGAAACTTGTGGTACCGCTTGTCCTCGCCTGGTGAGCCCGCGGCATGCTCGTCGCTGGCGGAGCCGACGCTAAATTCGTTGAGGCCGGTCTCGGGGTGCACCGAGTGGTACTGCCAATGGCGGTCGCCGCAGATGACGAAGAAATTGTTCGGCACGTTCGCCTTGAACCACGCGCGCAGTTCGTCGCCCTCGTGCTGGAAGCCGGCGTTGGCGTGGTTGTCGTTCTTGCCGGTCGGGCGATCGGGGCCGACGAAGGGTGTTGGGCTGATCAGAATTTTCCACGTCGCCGTGCTCGCGGCCACCGTGCGCTTGAACCAAGCCTTCTGCTCCGCGCCCCAGATCGTCTTGTTCGGGCCGTCCGGGATCGTGTTCGTCGACCGGAAGTCGCGACCTTCCGTGAGCCAGATTTGGAGGTGACGTCCCCACTGGAAAGTCCGGTAGCTCGGACCGCCGCCCAGCGGCGCCTGCTCCCGGAAAATCTGCAGGCCTTCGGCGAAGGTGAAGTCGCCCATCTGCTTGCCGGGCCAGGCGTCGTCGTCGAGCGAGTCGTGGTCGTCCTTCAGCCAATAGGTGCCCATCTGGCGGTTGAACTCCAGCAGGCGCGGCAGGCTGAACATCCGTTCCCAATGATAGCGCGCGAGCCGCGTTGTGAAGGCCCGCGGGGCATCGTTGTCGTAGTAAACCAGATCGCCCGTCAGGCAGGTGAACTGCGGCTGCAGCGCGAGCATCGAGGGATAGATGTGGTGACCGTCGGGGTGCCCGCGATCCGGATACCCCTGGCAGGTCATGACGCAGAAGTTGACGTCCGCCGCGGCGTCGGGCGCCGGCGCGGTTTCGAAACGGCCGCGGACCACGCCGGCGGGCTCCGCATCGCCGGGACGACTGCTCTCGCTCACATAAAAATACCGCGTGCCGGGCCGCAGGCCGCGCAGCACAAACCGATGGGTGAAGTCGGTGCCGGCGCCGACCTCCACGAACGGTGTCGCGAGGGCGTCCGTGAGATCTTCGCGGGTACCGTAGCGAAGACGCACGCGGCCGGCCGCGCCGGGGCAGGCGCCGCGGAGCGTGTCGACCGGACCCGAAGGCTTCGGCAACTGCTCGGCGGAAACCTGCCGGATGTTCACGAAAAAATCCTCGCCGGTTCCATTGCGAATCGGCGCCGCCGTGAGCCGCGTCCAGACGATCACCGAGTCGGAGGTGATCTCGCCGATGCGGGTGCCGGTAGCCTGATGCGGTCCGGACGTGGCACCGGCGGCGAGGAGTTCCGGCGTGGCGTGCGTGGCGACGAGGGCGCCGGCCGCGAGTCCGGCTGAGGTCTTGAGAAACGTGCGCCGGCTGACGGAGGGATGGGACGCGTTCATGGTCGGGTGGGAGGGGAGGGAATTTAGTCGCTGGCCGGATCGGTCGCGACACGGGCGCGGGCCCGGAGCGATTGGACCAACCTCGCGCCGCCGGGCAACCCGGATCGCTGGCTGGCAAGTTCCCTGGCTTTGTAGCCAAGGGCGTGAGCAGCGGGATGGCATTGAGCCGAGCAATGAAGCCGGACCGTTTGAATGTAGGGCCTTACACTCGCCGCCGGGCCTGCTTCGCGGTTGACGATCCGCGTCGGCGTACTATCCCCAAGAGTACCCCGCCGCGTCGCCCTTGGTCGCGGTTCGCACCTCATGAATCCGGCGCCCCGCTTGAACAGTTTCGGCCTCCGGCCGTGCTTTGAGCACATCGTCCAGCTCAGTCGCGACGAGGCGCGCGCGCGGCTGGTGCAGACCTTCGCGAAGCAGAATCCTGGTTTCGAAGTTCACGAGTTTCCGGAATTTATCGGACTGCACATCGCGGAGGCGCAGCGGCGCTTCTGGTCGCCGCGGCTGTTCCTGGTTCTCGATTCGACGGACAGCGGCACCACCCGCATTCAAGGCACTTACGGACCGGAGGCCGAAATTTGGTCGGGCTTCGTGTATGGCTACATGATCCTCGGGCTGATCGGAATCTTCTCGGGAGTGCTCGGGGCGTCCCAGTTTTTCATCCATGAAACGCCGTGGGGCCTCTGGGTGCTCGGCTCGATGCTGATTGCGGGAGGGCTGCTGTATCTGGGATCCCAGGTCGGACAAAGGCTCGGGGCCGGCCAGACGGTGCAGTTGCACGAGACCTACGAATCGGCGGTCGGCCGTCCCGTCAGCGAACTCTGACGGCAGCGTCAGCGCGTGGGCTTCGGCTCCGACGGGGCGCGGCAGTATGGTCTGGCCAGTAGCCGAAGCCGGGTGCAAGAAATCCGCGATGGCTCGGCCCGCTGGAACGGCGCGCCTGCTTTCTCCCCCGTCCACCCCCAACCGAGTTCCCCCTATGGCCACGTCAAACTCAGCATTATCGGATCGGCGTTCATTCCTCACGCGGTTCAGCGCGGGCGCCGCGGCTTTTGCCGCCACCCTCGCTGCCGGTGCCGCCACCGCCCGGGGCCAGACCCCGGCGGCTGGTCCCTGGCAACCCGCCCGGCATGAAAAGGACGACTGGCTGGACCAGCTGCCCGGCCGGCACCGCATCGTCTTCGATTCGATCGCGTCCGACGCTTTCGCCGATGCGCTCCTGTTCGCGAACAACTTCATTCGGACCAACCGGACCGATTACAATCTGCAGCAGGGCGATCTCGCCGTGCTGATCATTGCCCGGCACCGGTCCACCAGCCTGGCCTTCAACGATCACATGTGGGAGAAATATGGAACGATTCTCTCGGCGCGCGCGAGTTTCACCGATCCGAAGTCCAAGCAGCCGCCCACTTCGAATCTCTTCAATTCCGCCGAATCCAGCCGCTTGCTGCCCAGCCGCGGCAACACTTTGGACAGCCTGCTGAAATTGGGTGTTCAGTTTGCGGTGTGTTCGAATGCCGCCCGCGCGGTCGCCGGCGGCGTGGCCGAGGCGACGGGTCAGAAGACGGAAGACGTCTTCAGCGAATTTGCCGCCAACCTCATCAGCCCCACCCAGGCGCGGATGGTGCCGGCCGGAATCGTCACCGTGGCTCGCGCCCAGGAGCGCGGCTACAGCCTGGTCACCTGATCGACGAACGCTGGGCGTCGTCCCGGCCGTCCGGAAAATTTCAGACTGCGATCCGCTCCCATGACTTCACGCGTTTTCCTGCCCCTGTTGCTTTCTCTCGTGGCACTCGCCGGTGCGGGGTGTTCCCGCGCGTTCTCCGCGACGCCGGCCCCTGCCGCCGGCCGGCCCCAGTTGATTGCCTCGACCGCCACCGTGGCGACCGTCGGTGAGTTTCCCTGGAATCCGTTGAAGGATCCGTCGCTGGACGACTCGAAGTTGTCCAAGGACATCATCTGGGGATTCAAGATCTTCATCGATACGCCGGGGCAGGTTCCGCACCTCACTCCGGGCAAGGTGTCCTGCAACAACTGTCACCTCAACGGTGGCCAGCGGGAACGCGCCCTCCCCGTGGTGGGCATCGCGGGGATGTTCCCCGAATACAACCGGCGCGCCGGCCGGACCTACACCCTGACCGATCGGGTGGTGGATTGCTTCAATCGCAGCCAGAACGCCACGAGTATCGTCGGGGGCGAAAACGGGCCGGCGGGGCCGACGCCCACCTCGAAGGAAGTGCTCGCCGTCACGGCGTACCTCACCTGGCTCTCGAAGGGATTCGAGGTCGGCAAGAATCCGCCCTGGCGCGGCCAGAATGCGATCGCGGCGGCGAATTTGATTCCGATGGAAAAACTTGAACCCGCCCGGGGCGAGGCGCTCTTCAAGCAACACTGCGTGAGCTGTCATGGCGAGGACGGCCAGGGGGTGCTGATTGGCGAGAAGAAGCCCGGTCCGCTCTGGGGCGCGGACTCATGGAACGACGGCGCCGGCGCGGCGCGCGTCTATACGCTCGCGGGCATCATCCGTTATTCGATGCCGTATGTTACCCCCGGCGTGCTGACCGATGCGGAGTCACAGCACCTCGCCGCCTTCATCAACTCACATCCGCGGCCTTCGTATCCTTTCAAGGATCGGGATTTTCTAATCGAGAAACTGCCCGTCGACAGCGTGTATTATCCGAAGCGCTGATCGTGGGCCGGCGGCCGGAAAGGCTTCCGGCGCGGCGGGTCTGCGCTCACCCACGCCGTGTCCGAAGTCCGTCAGTTGGCTCGCGGTGACCCATTTCCGCTTTCCCTTTATCCATTGGGTCGGTTACCTCGGCGCACCCCATGGAGCGCCTCAAGCCTGTTGACGTGGTTGTAATCGGCGGAGGCTTCACCGGCCTCCTGATGGCGAAGGAACTCGCGACGCGCACGAGCCTCAGCGTGGTCGTCCTCGAGCGCGGACCGGACCGCAAGCTGCTCGATTACATGGACGACATGGACGAGGTGGATTTCTCGCTCCGGTTTCGGATGATGCAGAACATCTCGGAGGAGACGGTGACGCACCGCCACACGACGGCGGATCGTGCGGTGCCGGTGCGCGAGTGGGGTCATGTCCGCCTCGGCACCGGAACCGGCGGCAGCGGCGAGCACTGGACCGGCGTCGCGAACCGGTACCCGGAGGACACGTTCGTGATCAAGTCGGCGATCAAGGAACGCTTTCCCGCAGCTCGCATCCCCGAGAATCTCAGTGTGCAGGACTGGACCGTGACGTGGAAGGACATCGAGCCTTACTACACCAAGGTCGAGGAGCTGATGGGCATCGGCGGCAAGGCCGGCAACCTGCAGGGGAGGAAAATCCCGGGCGGCAATATGTTCGAGGGCCCGCGCTCGAAGGAGTATCCGGTCCGGCCGCACCTGCAAAATTACGCGATGACGGTCTTTGAGAAGGCCGCGCGCGAACTCGGCTACAATCCCTACATCAATCCCGCGGCGACGCTCCCGGCGGATTACACGAATCCCGACGGCATCTCGCGGCCGGCCTGCCAGTATTGCAGCTATTGCATGCTCTACGGCTGCATGATCGGGGCGAAGGCGCAGCCGACGAATCTGCTCCTGCCGATTCTGAAGCAGAAAAAAGCCTTCTCGTTGCGCAACGGCTGCTGGGTGCGCCGCATCGTGCATCGCGACGGGCACGCCGAGGGCGTCGAGTTCATGGACGAGCAGGGCCGCGAATGCTTCCAGCCTGCGAGCCTCGTGATTCAGTCGTCATTCACCTCGGGCAACGTTCGCTCGCTCCTGCTCTCGAAGATCGGCACGCCCTACAATCCCGCGACCGGCGAGGGCACGCTGGGCCGCAACTTCACGCATCAAATGTCAGGCGGCGGCAACGCCTTCCTGGTTTATCCGACGAAGATGAATGCCTTCATGGCGGCGGGCGGGCAGGGCATGGCCTTCTCGGACTTTGATGGCTTCAACCGGCTCGAGCCGGACGCCCAAATCCTGCGCGGCGGGACCTTCACCGGTGGCGGTGGCGGCGGACACCCGATCGCATCGTTCGGTGCGACACCCCCGGGCACGACGACGCGCAACTGGGGCTCGGCGTGGAAGCAGGCGGCGATCGAGCACAACGATCGCACGGGCGGCGGGCCCGGCTTCTCCGCGGAGCATCTCGCTTATCGGCAGAACTTCCTCGATCTCGATCCGACCTACACGGACAAGTGGGGCGACCCGCTGCTGCGGACCACGATCGACTGGACCGACCATGAGCGGCGGATGCGCGACTTCTCGGCCAGGATTTCGGACCAGATGGCCGAGACGATGGCCCGGGTTTCCGGTGCGAAGCTCTACCAGCGTCCCGCGGAGCGAACGGGCCGGCGCTCCGGCCGGTATCAGACGGCGTCGTACGCCACGACTCACCTCCACGGCGGAGCGATCATGAGCGAAAATCCGCGCGAGGGCGTGGTGAACACCTTCCTGCAACACTGGGATGTGCCGAATCTCTTCGTTCTCGGCGCCTCGGCCTTCCCGCATGCCGGGCCGACGAATCCCACCATGACCGCGCTCTCACTGACGCTGCGGTCGGCCGATGCGCTGATTGGTCGTTATTTCAAGAACCCGGGGAAGCTCGTATGAAACGCCGCGAATTCCTGATCCTGCCGGCCAAGACGCTCGGCGGTTACCTGCTCGCCTCGACGCTCGCCGGCGAGTCGCTGTTCGGGCAGAACGCGCCGAAGCCGGAGGCCGACGTGAAAATTCCGCTGCGGTTCTTCACGGCGCAGGAGGCGGCGGTGGTGTCCGCGATGACGGAGCGCATTTTCCCGACGGACGCCAGCGGGGCCGGCGCGCGCGAAGCCGGTGTCGTCATCTTCATCGATCGGCAGCTGGCCGGGCCGTACGGCCACGACAAATATCGCTACACGAAGGGGCCATGGGTCGAGTCGATCCCCGAGCACGGCTATCAGGGCCAGGCGAACCCGCGGAAAATTTACCGCGACGGCATCGCAAAGTTGGGCGACTTCACCGCGCTGTCCGCGGCCAATCAGGATCAAGCGCTGATCGCGATCGAGCGGACCACGTTTTTCCAGATGGTGCGGACGCACACGCTCGAAGGCATGTTCTGCGATCCGCTTCATGGCGGAAATGCGGACATGGTGGGTTGGCGGCTGATCGGCTACCCCGGGCCGGTGATGGCGTTCCGGCACGAGATCGAGAAGTACCGCGGCGTGCCCTATCCGAAAGTCGAACCACAGAGCCTCGAGCAAATGCTCGGGCGCAAGGTTCCCGGTTGGGAAGACGAGCCGGTTTGAAAAGCCCGTTGTGGCCCGCTGCGTGAGCAGCGGGACGACGTACTGCGAAGCGAAGAAGAACTCCCTGCCCTCACGGGCAGGGCCACACTCGAATCATCTTACTGCCCCGCAGATTCCACCTGAGCGATGAACTTGCGGACTTCCGCGATGAACTCCGGCCGCTTGCTCACATCACCATGTTTGGCGCCGTCGATGACGATGAGCGGCATCGCAGGCCGGTATTCCTTAAGTTTCTTCAACTGGCGCAGCATGGAGGGATCTTCGGATCCGACGATTCCGAGCGTGGGGACTTTGACCGCCGCAGCCTTCGCCGGGGTGATGACCTGATCGCGAGCGGCGCGGGTCAAAGCCGCGATCGCCTTGGAGTCGTTCTTGGGATTGGCCAGGGCGACCGCCGAACGCTGGGCGATCTCTTCCTTCGTCAGGTCTGGTGTGCCAGGGGGCGCGAGCCGTTTGGTCAGCGACGGGCTGAAGCCAAATTGCTCTTCCTCCCGCGCCATCTGCTCGAAAAAGCGCTCCTCCGTTTCGTCCCATTCGAGTCGTCCCGCGCCCGCCAGCAATACGGCGCTGACGCAGCGTTCCGGGTGTAGCGTGAGCAGTTGGGACGTGATGATCGCCCCCATCGAGTAGCCGATGACATGCGCCTGGAAAATCTGCAGGTGGTCCAGCAGCCGGACGATATCGAGCGCCATCTCGCGGCCGTACTGCGCCGGGTCATGCGGCCGGCCGCTCGTGCCGTGGGCGCGACAGTCGAGGGCGATCACGTGGTGGTCCCTGGCCAGCTCCTGGAACACGCCGTTGGACATCCAGGTGTCGATGGAGCCATTGCGACCATGAACCAGCACGATTGGCATTCCGCTGCCTTTCGTGACGAAATGAATCCTCACGCCGTTGGAGACGAAGGACTGTTCCTGGGCGGGGAGCATGGCGGGCAAGGCTAGAATTCCGGCGAGGGCGAGAAAGCGGATGAGAAGAGGCATGGGGATCGAGGGCAGCGGACCGTGGGGGAGGCGGGCGGTACAAAGCCCGACGGAGAGCGCGGGTTGTCAATCCCGATGGCGCCCCGGCACTCGCTTCCGCCCATTTGCATCGCCCTTTCCCGGTCCGCGTGAGGCGATGGGCCTGCCTCCATGTTTTCTCCCGCAATCGAAAAACAACGTCAGCAGCTCTACGCTCAAACGGCCGTGGACACCGGGGAAGGACTGCGCGCGGCGAAGGAGCCGACGGAAATTTTCGGCGTGTTGCGTGGGGGAATGGCGGCGATCGAACAGACGCTCGTCCAGACTCCGGCGAAAATCCGCGCGAGCATCGCCTGCTCGGCGGGGTGCAGTCATTGCTGCAAGGTCGCGGTGGATGTTCAGGCGCAGGAAGTGCTGCTGGCGGCGGATTACATCCAAACCCATTTCAACCCCGAGCAGCTCGCGGGTGTCATCGAGCGGACGGCCGCGCATCGGCAGCGTCTCGCGGGGCTCACGAGCGAAGCCCGAGTCCGGTTGATCCAGCCCTGTGCGCTGCTGGATTCGGTGGGGCGTTGCACGATTTACGAGGATCGTCCCGAAGCCTGCCGCGTGCATCACACGAGCGATGCGGACGTGTGTGCCGCGCATCTGGCGGATCCCAGCGTGGACCTCGAAAGCGTCTTCATCCCGGCGCTGCGGGCGCGTTTGTTCGCCGTCATGCTCGGCATGGATTCGGCGATCGAGTCGGCGGGTTACGACGATCGATCCTACGATTTCGGTTCCGCGCTGCACGAGGCGCTGACCAACAGCCTCTGTCGCGTGCTCTGGCTGCGGAAGCGGCCGGCGTTTTCCGATGCGTGCCTGGCGGAGGTCGGGAGGTAGTCGAGTTCCGGGGGATCGCCCCGTTCTCGTTCTCGTAATCGTTCTCGTTCTCGCGTCCGCCGGCGATTGGGAACGAGAACGAGAAAGATTAAGAGAACGAGAACGATGAAATGTAGACCGGCACTGCCAGAGCGGGCGTGGACGAGCCCAGCCCCTACGATGCCTTTGGTAGGGGCGCGCCTCGTGCGCGCCCGTCCGCCAGAGCATCAATGGAGGGCCGGTGCCTCCACCGGCCAGAAACGGACACTATTTTGAATGCGGCCGGTGGGGACACCGGCCCTCCATCAGGGGCACTACGCCCGCATCGAATTCAACCACTCGTCCGTGATTTCCATCCCGAAGCCCGGCGCGTCACTCGGAACGAGGAAGCCGTCCTTCGGCATGGGCATGCCGGGGATGATATTGGTCTGCTCGAGCGGCACCCCGGCGGGCGTGCCCACGAAGCACTCGGCGAGCGGACTGTTCGGCAGGGCGTAGACGAGGTGCTGGCCGAAGGGCGTGTTCACGCCGCAGTGCGGGGCGAAACCGATGCCCGCGGCCTCGGCCAGGTGCGCAATCTTCAGGCAGGCGGTGAGCCCGCCGGCCCATTCGACGTCGGGCTGGAAGACATCGACCACGCGGTGATTCGCCGCATACGCGAATGAAGCGAGGCCGTACCAGTGTTCGCCGGTCGCGAGTCCCTGCCACGGTAGCCGCCGGCGCAGCTCACGATGGCCCTCGAGATCTTCCGGCGGGAGACATTCCTCAATCCAGCGGAGTCCGTGCGGACGGAGGCGTTCCGCGAGTCGCATCACGTACTCGATGTCCAGGGACATCCAGCAATCGAGCATGAGCTCCATGTCGGATCCGATGACGGAGCGGGCCTTGCCGACAAACTCCTCGTTCTTCTTCAAGCCGTCGAGGCCGTCCACGGGACCGTAGGGACAGGCAAGCTTCGTGCCGGCGAATCCCAACTCGCGGTGCCAGGCCGGATCGTTGCCGGTGGCGTAGCACGGCTGTTTGTCGCGCGCCGGTCCGCCGATGAGCGAGTAAACCGGCTGGCCGAGAAGCTTTCCCTTCAGATCCCACAGCGCGAGATCGACTGCGCTGATCGCGAAACTGGCCAGCCCGCCGGCGCTGTAGGCGGCGGAGGCGCGGGTGATGATGTCCCAGTTGCGCTCCACCGCCATACACGGCTCGCCCACGAGGAGCGGCGCGTAGTGTTCGTTGATGAGCGCGGCGACCGGTGTGCCATAGCGCGTCGTGCCGAGCCCCCACTGGCCATTCTCGGCCTCGACGCGGCAGACGACGACGGTGGACGGATAACGCCACGAACTGCGGAGCCGCTTGAACCGGGCGTGGCGCGAAATCGGGGAAGCGACCTCGGCGGTGTCCCACCACGTGGGCGCGGCCGCGACCTTCGGCTTCGCCATGAATGGCGCAGTGAGCTTAAGCAGGAACGCCTGGACGGATTTGATTTTCATACGGACCCTTGCCCCAGCGCAGCGTGAGCCAGGCCAGCGGGTAGACGACCGCAGACGCCAGGAACACCGGGGAGAACGAGAAGTGATCGACGATGGGGCCGATCGCGAGTTGCGAGATCATGCCCGCGATGCCGCCGGCGGTGCCGGTGAGTCCGACGGTCGTCGCGACTTCCTTCGGCGCGACCGTGTCGGCAATGAGCGCCATGTAATTCGTGATCCAGATGCCGTGCGCCAGCATGAGCACCGACATCAGCGTGATCGCGATTGCCGGCGATCCGGCGAGGGAGGCGAACCACGAGGCCGGCGTCAGCGCCGCCGCGATCCCCATCAGCATCATCCGCGCCTTGATCGGTTCCCAGCCGCGGGCCACGAGCGAGTCGGACACGCGGCCGGCGTCGATTTTCACGAGCCCGAGCACGAGGTAGGGAATCCAGAAGAGGGCGCCGATCTGGGCGAGCGACATGCCGCGCTCCTTCGAGAAATACTGCGGAATCCAGAACATGTAGAAATAGAACACCGGATCGAAAAAGAACCGCGCGATCAGCAGACGGCGGATGACGGGGCGGGCGAGCAGGCTGCGGAAGCTGACATTGGCCCTCTGCTCGGGCGGGGCGGACACCGAGGCCGGGACCCCGTGAAAGGAGAGGTGCCAGGCGAGGACCCAGATCAGGCCGAGGATGCCGGTGGCGAAAAAAGTGCCGCGCCAGCCGAGCAAACTCGTGGACCACACGGTGAGCGGTGCGGCGAGCACGGCGCCGAACGAGGAGCCGCCGTTGGCAAAGCCCACCGCGAGGGCGCGGCGTTTCTGGCCGACCCATTCGATCGCCCCTTTCGTGACCGCCGGAAAGCACGGACCTTCGCCAGCGCCGAGCACGAAGCGCGCGGCCCAGAGGCTCATCGGTCCCGCAACAAACGCGTGCGCCGCGCTCGCAATGGACCACAGGCCGACCGAGAGCGTCAGCCCGCGCCGCGTGCCGAGCAAATCGACGTACTTCCCGCCGACCGAGAACATGACCGTGTAGGCGAGGACGAACGCGAAGAGGACTCGCGAGTAGTCGGTGTTCGTCATCCCGAATTCGGCGATAATCTTCGGGGCGAGAATGCTCAGCACCTGGCGATCCAGATAGCTGAGGGCGCCGGCCATGAAGAGGAGGGTGCAGAGCCACCAGGCTCGCCGGCCGGACATAAGTTCGCTCATTGGGGTGGGTAGCGAGTGTTTGAAACGGTCTTGCCACGTCAAGGAGTGGCCGGGCGGATCGCGCCGACGGGGTCGGACTGCACGCCGCGGTGGAACAGCACGCCTGCTCTGGACGCCGGGCCTGCAGCGACCACAGTAAGGAGATGCCTGACTTCCACGCTCACGTTGCCGACGGATTTACCGGCGCGATCGGCCGGACTCCGCTGATCCGACTCAAGCACCTCTCGGACGCGACGGGTTGCGAGATCCTGGGCAAGGCCGAGTTCATGAATCCGGGTGGGTCGGTGAAGGACCGGGCGGCTCTCGCGTTGATCGAGGATGCCGAGCGCTCCGGGGCGCTGCGCCCTGGCGGCACGATCGTGGAAGGCACGGCCGGGAACACCGGGATCGGCCTCGTGCTCGTTGGAGCGTCGCGGGGCTACAAAAGCATTTTCATCGTTCCGGATAATTTCAGCCACGAGAAGACGGACCTGCTGAAGACGCTCGGCGCCGAAGTCCGGCGCGTGCCACCCAAGCCGTACAAGGATCCGGAGAACTTCCAGCACATCGCGCGGCGAACCGCGGAGGGGATTCCGGGTGGATGGTGGGCAAACCAGTTCGACAACACGGCCAATCTCGACGGGCACTACCGCACGACCGGACCGGAAATCTGGGAGCAGACGTCCGGCCGCGTGACCGCGTTCGTCGCGTCGATCGGTTCCGGCGGCACGCTGGCCGGTGTCAGCCGGGCCTTGAAGGAAGGAAATCCGAAGGTGCTCGCCGTCTGCGCTGATCCGTACGGAGCCGCAATGTGGTCATGGTTCAAACACGGGAACACCGACACCGACGACGGCGATTCCGTGGCCGAAGGCATTGGACAGGGTCGCGTGACGAAGAACGTCGCGGCCACGGTGGCCGACGAGGCGTATCGCATCGCTGATCCGCTGGCGGTCGAGGTCGTGTACCACCTGCTGCGGGATGAAGGCCTGTACCTCGGACTTTCCTCCGGCATCAACGTCGCGGGTGCCCTGCGGCTGGCGCGGGAACGCGGCCCTGGGCAGACGATCGTCACCATTCTCTGCGATGGCGGCGCGAGGTACGCGTCAAAGCTCTTCAATCCGGCGTGGCTGGCGGAAAAGGGCCTGACGCCGCGCGCGACCAAGCTCGAATTTTTGGACCAGGTTTAGCCGGGCGAGAAATTCGAGCCCCGTCCGCGGTCTTTATCGTGCGCAGTGTCGTCCTCCATTCCGCCGCCCGGTGTCCCGGCTGCCAGTTGCGGCCGCGCTGGTGCATTTGCGCGGGACGGCGGGAGATCGCGTTGGATTTGGAAGTCGATCTCCTTGTGCACCACCGCGAGCAGTACCGACCAAGCAGCACGGGCAACCTGATCAAGCGCGTCGTGCCCGCAGCGCGACAGCACTTCTGGCGGCGCGAGCGTCGGATGACGGTTGCGGATGTGCAGGTCCCGGGACGCGAACTTTGGATCCTCCATCCCCGCGGCGAACCGATGCCGGCCGGTGTCGCGCCGTCCGCGGTGCAAATCCTCCTGCTGGATGGATCATGGCGCGAGACCTCGGCGATGGCGCAGGAGATTGGAAACTGGGGTCGGACGATCAGCCTGCCGACGATCGGCGCGAGCCGCTACTGGCTGCGCGATCAGGCGGATGATCGTCGGTACTCCACGATTGAGGCGCTGCTGGTTCTGCTCCGTTCGTTCGATTTGAACGAGGCCTACGAGAGATTGCGCGAACAGTTCGAGCTTCACGTCTACGCGAGCCTGCGGGCCCGGGGGCACAAGGAACTCGCGGAGAAGTATCTGGCCGACTCGCCGGTGCCCGCTGCGTTTCCAGAGTTACTGGCCCGCCTCAACGAGAAGCGCGCGAACGAGCCGGCGTGAGGGCGCTACTCCTATCCAGCAAACCGTGGAGGGCGGGTGCCCTCACCCGCCGAATGGCATAATATTCCGCCATGGCCGGTGGGGGCACCGGCCCTCCATCGATCAACTCACCCCACCACTTCGAAGTCCCAGCCGAAACCCGGCTCCTCCGACGGACGGGTGTAGATGCCCTCGGGGCCTTTGGTGAGGTTATTGTCCTCGGCGTAGCGATCGTAGACTTCCTTCGGTCCGCCGGGAGCGGGCATGAAGAGTTCCGCCCACGGGCTGTTTGGCGTCGCCATGATGAAGTGGACAGCGTCGCGGGCGCCGCCGCCGTGCGGAATGATCGGAACGTCGTAGGCGGCGCCGAGAGCCGCGATGCGACGAAGTTCGGTGAGCCCACCGCACCAGTGGACGTCGGGTTGCCAGATTTCCGCGCTGTTGTGCTCGAGCAGCCGGCGGAAACCGTAACGCGTGTACTCGTGCTCGCCGGTGACGATCCGCGTGGACTTGATCTGCTGCCGGAGCCGGCCGAAACCCTCGTAGTCGTCGGGAATGAGGCACTCCTCCATCCAGTAAATCCGGTACGGCTCGAACGCCTCACACAGCTCGATCGTGTAGCGCTCGGTCAGCGCCATCCAGCAGTCCATCATGATTTCCCCTTCCGGGCCGAGCGCGGCGCGGGCGCGCTTCACGAGTTCGACGTTCTTGCGAATGCCTTCCCGTCCATCGGCCGGGCCGTGCGGCAGGGCGAGCTTCAGCTTGGTGTAACCGAACTCGACGTGCTGCTCGATGTCGTTGCCGGTGCAGTAGGCGGGGATGCGCTCTTTCGTTTCGCCGCCGAGCAGCCGGTAAACGGGCGCACCGTGGGCCTTGCCCGCGAGATCCCAGAGCGCGTTGTCGACGCCGCTGATGGCATTAATCACGAGACCCTTCCGCCCGTACTCCATCGTCGAGCGCCAGAGCATGTCCCAGATTTTTTCGATGTCCCGGGCGTTCTCGCCGATCAGCAGACGCGCGAGATGACCCTCCACGATCGGTCCGCCACCCGGGCCGCCCTGGCCGTAGCCCTTGAGGCCCTTGTCGGTTTCGATCTCCACGGTGAAGGCCGGAATCTGCGGCTCGGGCCGGAAGAGCGAGCGCTGCGGCTTGTACTTCGGGTAGATCGACATCGGGTTCGCGACCTCGACGCCGGCGACCGACCACGAGCCAGGGGCTGGGGTGTAAGCCGGCACCGGTCGCTTGGGCCGGGTGCGCACGATGCGGACACCGGTGATTTTCAGATTCGTCTCGGGGCGGGGCAACACCGCGGGCGGCGTGCTCGCGGCGGAAAGGGACGAGGGGATCAGCGCGGCAGTGGCACTTACGCCGATGCTGCGCAATACGTCGCGACGGTTCATGGGCACTGGTATCGCTGACGTGCCCCGGGGAAGTCAAAGCGAAGCCGGATTGGCCCGCATCTTGTCGAGACGGAGTGGGCGTGCACGAGGCCCGCCCCTATAAAATCTGTGTAGGGGCTGCCCTCGTCCACGCCCGATTGGGCCGAGCTGTTTTCCGAGCCACGTTAAACCGGCAAATCCACGCTCGGCTGCTGGTGGCGCACGCGTTCGCGATAGAGCAGGTACAGCCCCGAACTCATCACGATCGCACCGCCGAGAATCGTCCAGCGATCCGGCGACTCTCCGAAGATTGTGGTCCCGAGCGTCGTCGCCCAGATGATCTGCGTGTAGAAAAACGGCGCGAGCAGCGAAGCGGGCGCGCGGGCATGGGCGAGGATGAGAAGCCAGTGGCCGAGGGCACCGAAGATCGAAAACAGCAGCACCACGCCCCACACCGCCCACGCCGTGGGTGTCGTCCACGTGTAGAAAAACAGCGGGCACACGACGATCGCGGCCACGAGACCGGTGTAGAACATCGTGGTCTCCGGCTTGTCGTGGGCCGCGAGCATCCGCGTCGTGATGGAATAGAGCGCGTTGAGGCACGCGGTGATCACGACGAGCAGCATCGCCGGGTGAAAACTTCCCGACCAGGGACGCGTGACCACGATGACACCGCAAAAACCGACGCCGACCGCGATGACGCGCCGCGGCCCGAGTTTCTCCCCGAGCATCGGCGCAGCCAGAACGGCGGTGACAAGCGGTGCGACGAACGCAATCGACGTGATGACCGTCAGCGGCAGGTAGCGCACCGAAGTGAAGATGCACATCGACATGACGACGAGGCATGTCGCCCGGGCGCACTGCAGCCAGAGGCGGTTCGTGCGCATAATCCCGGGATGCCGCCGGGGATTCAGCATGAACCCAATCAGCACGAAGCTGCCGAGGTAACGCAGCGTGACCGTCTGCATGGGGTGCATGCTCCGGTTCAGCCATTTGGCGCACGCGTCGATGCTCGCAAAGCAGGCGACGGCGCAAAGCAGCAGGCCGATGCCAGTAAGCCGCTGCCGGGTGGCGTGGGCGTGGGAGGTGGCGGACGACTCGGGCGACGATGGCATAGACTGCTTGGAATCCAAAATGGCTGGCTTGATGTAGCCCTGCCCGTGAGGGCAGGGAACGCTTCTTTTTGAAAAGTCGTCCCGCCGCTCACGCAGCGGGCTACCAAAACCACTTCGGAATCAAGCAGTCATTCCCAAGCCAGGCGGCGCGTGGAACGCGACGCCTCTTATTTCGCGCGGACCAGAATGCCCTGCGAAAGCATGGCACCCTGTACCTTGTAGAGCGCGCCCTGGCCGACGACGTAGAGCGTGCGGCGATCCTTGCCGGCGAAGCCGACGCTCTGGGGCGGTACGCCAATCGGAATTGTGCCAAGGTCCTTGCCGGTCTTGTCGAACACCCGGATGCCACGCACGCCGCCCACGGCGGAATAGAGTCGGCCCTCGGAATCGATCGCGATGCCGTCACCGCCGCTCTTCACGAACTCGCGGCCGTTCTTGAGCATGCCGTCGGGTTGCACGTCGTAGGCCATGATGTTCTGGCCGTTCGTGACGTAGAGGGTCTTCTCGTCGGCGGTGAGCTGAATGCCGTTCGGATTCAGGGTGTCCTCGGTGGGCTTCACGACCTTGCCGTCGGGCGTGATGTAGAGGAGCAGGGAGGTGCGGCCCGGAGGCGGCGCCGGGAAGCGCGGATCCGGACCCGCGGGATCGCTGAAATAGAATCCGCCCTTTTTGTCGCCGATGAGATCATTCGGCCGGCAGAGTGGCTGTCCGCCGAACGATTCCGCGAGGATCACGCGCGGCTCCGGCAGGAGGGTGCCGATGCTGGCGGGCCGGGAATTCGCGCCGACGAGACGGCCCTTGGGATCATAGGTGAGTCCCGTGGTGCGGCGGGTGTTTTCGAGAAAGGTGGAAATGTTGTCCGACGGATCGACCTTGATGATCCGGTTGGCGTCCTGCTCGGTGAACAGCACGCTGCCGCTGCCGTCATTCAGCGCGATCACGCCCTCGGTGGCGTTGAAGCCTTCCTTGATGAGGACGATCTTCGTGCCGCCCTTGATCACGCCGGGGATGTCTGTGGCGACGGTTTCCTTGAGCGGGGGACTGGGCGGCTGCTTCTTCTTGGCCTCGGGGGCCTGACCGAAAGCCGGCAGGGCGCCCAGAACGCCCAAGAGGGCGCACGCAAACATTGTACGACACAGCGCAGGGGTGGCGGAGTTCATGGGCAAGACGTAGGATGGCACTGTCACAGTATCGAGACAGAAATCCGGCCCGGGAATTTCAGGTCCGGTGGCCCGGTGATTTCTCCGCCCACGCTCCCAGCCAGACCAGCGCGAGCAGCACCATTCCGCAGATCACGGCCAGCAACGCGGGAGCCGGGAGCAGCCGCCCCTCGACCAGCGGGCTGGGCGGTGTCCAGGCGAGGGCAAACCACGCAGCCTGAAAGGTGGCGAGGGCGGCGAAGTACCAGCGGTTCAATTGGAATGCGCCAACGGCCAGCAATGCCGGGCCGAGCAATTGGGTAACGAGGGTGCCCTGATGAATCGTCGCGGTGTTGGGCATGAAGAGCAGCGCGAGCCAGACGCACGCGCCGCCCAGAAACCACCAACAGAGTTCGAGCAGCGCCCGCCGGGTTTCAGCGGGGGGCGCAGGTCGCGCGCGCACCAGCCAGAGCAGCGGGGCCAGCAGCGCCAGAATCCAGGCTCCCCACGATCTCACCGTGTACACGGTCTCGCCTTCCCGCAGGCGGGTGGACTTGAGGGAAAGATCAAAGTCGCGCAGGCCCGGCCAGCGTCCCTCGAATTGGAAGCGCACGTTGCTCCACTTGTTGCGCAGCGTCGTGGCGAGGCCCGCCTTGCGGTAGCCGTCAGCAATGGCTTCGAGCGCGCCGCGTCGATCAATGCCCATCTCGCCTCCGAGATGCCATTTCAGCAGCCGGTTCCCCGGCGGATCGTAGAATTTTTGATACGCGGTCCACGGCGCCGCCACGGCGCCGAATGCCGCCAGGGCACACAGCCAGTGCAGGGAGCGGACGCGCGAGCGCCAGACGAGGACCAGCGGCGCGAGGCCGAGGAGCGAAAACGCGACCCCGCCGTGCGCGAGCCAGCCCAGCGCCGCGCACCAACCGCCGATGGCGAAGCGAAGTTGCGGTCGGCCAGACCTTTCGTCGCGCCACAGGAGATAGGCCGCCACGACCAGCGCGGCGGCGGCGAGCTTTGGCCACACGAAGACGGAATATTCCAGCAGCACGCCGCTGAAGGCGATCGCCGCCACTATGCCCAGTGCCTGCCGCGCACTGGCGCCGAGATGCCGGACGAGTGCCCAGACCGCGAAGACCCAGAGCAATTGGAAGCAGACGCCGGCCGTGTTCGCGCTGACATCGAGATCGAAGCCGAGCGCGTGCAGGACGGGCCAGGTCAGCAGCTGCCAGCCGGCTTGAAGGGGCGGCCGGTCGCTGCTCTGCCAGTCACCCCAGAGTTCGCGAGGGGACTGTCCCCGCCACAGCCGGTCGGCAAATGCGCGCGGGATCTCGTTGTCCGACGGGAGTCCGGCTTCGAATCGGTTGGCGGCCGTGTAAGAGAATCGCGTGGGCTCGTAGAGCAGGAGGAGCGCGAGGTAGAAAAGCGCGATCAAGGCGGCGAGGAAAAGCGGGTGGCGCAGCGTGCGATCGGCCGGCTCCGATTGGCGCCGGCCGGAAATCGCAAAGCCGCAGCTCACCAGGAGCGTTCCCCACGTGAAGATCCGTCCCGCGAGTGGGTGCGCGAAGTAGATCCAGAACGCCGCGTAGCCGAGCGAAGCGACGGCGGCGCCCGCGAGCAGGGGCACGAGCGGCGGCGGGCACCAGGGCTTCCCGGCGAGACATCGTCCGACGGGCAATCCCAGCGTGAGAAACAACACGGCCTGGATGGCGAAGGCTTGGAAGGTGCGGGCGAGCTGCGTCTGAAAAGCCGGCCGGCCGCTGGGCACGAAGGGATCTGTGACAGCGAGCCAGCCGTTGAAGTCGGTGGTTCCATCGACGGCGCGGATCCGAAACGAGACCGCCCCGGCGGGCAGGGCCACCCGCCACGGCTGCCAGTCCTCGCCCGGGTTGACCGGATCGAACGAGAACACTCGGATTTCGCCCTGGGCGTTGCGCAACTCGAGCGCGAGCGAGTTGCCGGGCGACTTTGGGAAACCGGACACCAGCATTCCCACAACCGGTCGCGCGGTGAACCAGCCGGAAAGAAACTCGCCGCGGAACTCGCTGCGGTGGTTCACCCGCGAGCCGCGGACCTGGAGGCCGAGCGGGATTTCCGCCAGCGCGGCCAGATAGCCAAGTTCCTGGAACGAGTCGCCAGGCCAGGGGTTGGTATCCGAAGCCAGCGCCGGAATCTTATCGACCCGGAGGGGACTCCAGGAACGAAAGGCGGCCGTGGCGATCAGCACGATGGCCGCAGCCATCACAGAGATCGACGCAATAGCCGGCCGCGTCATGGCGGCATCCACTGGACGTTGGACATGTCCCACTCGAATCGGGGCAGAAGGGAATGTTGAGCCTGAAATCCGCGCGGTGAGGGCACCGCGCCTTCGTCCGCGACGGCGGGCTCCCAATCGAAAATCAAGAATCCAAAACCGAAAATTCCTACAGCTTCGCCGCGATGAGCTGCTCGAGCTTCACGATATCCGCGGCAAATTTCCGAATGCCCTCGGCGGTCTTCTCCGTCGCCATCGCGTCCTCGTTGAGCAGAAACCGGAATTTCTTTTCGTCGAGCTGCAGCCGCTCGATCTTCGCGGCCTTGGCTGCGACTGAATCGAGGCGGCGCGTGACGGGCTCGGTGCTCGCGGCGAGTTTCGCCAGGAGGTCGGGGCTGATCGTGAGCAGGTCGCAGCCGGCGAGTTCGACGATCTGGGAAACGTTGCGGAAGCTTGCCCCCATCACCTCGGTCGCGTGGCCGAAGTGTTTGTAATAGGAGTAGATCGTCGCGACGGACTGCACGCCCGGATCCTCGGCGCCGGTGTAGTCGCGTTTCATCGCCGACTTGAACCAGTCGTAGATCCGGCCCACGAACGGCGAGATCAGTTGCGCCCGGGCGTCGGCACAGGCCACGGCTTGGGGCAGCGAGAAGAGGAGGGTGAGATTGCAGTGGATGCCTTCCTGCTCGAGCACTCGCGCGGCCTGGATGCCTTCCCACGTCGACGCGATCTTGATCAGGACGCGGTCACGGCTGATGCCGGCCTTTTCGTACAGCGCGATCAGGTGGCGGCCCTTTGCGATCGTGCCGGCGGTGTCGAAGCTAAGCCGCGCGTCGGTCTCGGTGGAAACGCGTCCCGGGACGATCGCGAGGATCTCGCGGCCGAAGGCGACGAGCACGCGGTCCATGATGTCCTCGATCCGCGCGGCACCGGTGAGGCCGGATGATTTCCGATCGGTGATCACGCGATCGAGAATCGGGGCGTACTGGGGCTTCGAGGCGGCTTGGAGAATGAGCGACGGATTGGTCGTCGCATCGCGCGGTTGAAACGACCGCATCGACTCGAAGTCACCCGTGTCGGCCACCACGGTGGTGAAGCGCTTGAGTTGATCGAGTTGCGAGAGCGGCGTGGCAGGGGAGGACGAAGTCGCGAGATTGCTCATGGGTGGACGAGATTTGGGCGAAGAGCCGCAAGTCTCACGGCTTCCGTAAAGAACACAAATCCAGCGCGGACGGATCAGGACCACGCGGAGCGGCGGAGTCGCGGAGGAAGACACCGAATTTGGACAGGATGGCAGGATGGGCAGGATAAAGACGGGGGCACGCGCCGGGTTGAGTGGCCAGGAACCGCCTGTCAGCCAACCTGAACTCCGCGCGCGACGGCTCAGCTTCGAACCTAGGCTCGAATCCTGTTCCTCCTGTCATCCTGTCTAAAACTTCTGGATCACGCGGAGCCGCGGAGTCGCGGAGCAAGGCCCCGAATTTGGACAGGATGGCAGGATGGGCAGGATGAAGGCCTGTCCCGCCCGAACTCCGCGTCTCCGCGCCTCCGCGTGAGCCGGATTGCTCCGGCCTCGGCCCTCCGTCCTCTGGCGTCCGCCCGCCCGGCCTTACTTCTTCAGGCCCGGGTAATCCAACGTCGCGAAATGATCCGCGAGGGTCTCGGCACGGCGGATGACCTTGAAGTTGCCGCCGCCCTGCCAAAGCACTTCGGCGGAGCGAAGCTTGCCGTTGTAATTGAAGCCCATCGCATGGCCGTGCGCGCCGGAGTCGTGAATCACGAGGAGGTCGCCGATGGCGGGGTCCGGGATTTCGCGGTCGATCGCAAACTTGTCGTTGTTCTCACAGAGCGAGCCCGTGACGTCGTACACCTTCTTCGGGCCGTTTTCCTTCCCGGGGACCGAGATGTGGTGGTACGAGCCATACATGCCGGGGCGCATCAGGTTCGCCATGCAGGCATCGAGCCCGACGTAATTCTTGTAGATCGCCTTCTTGTGGAGCACGCGGGTGACCAGGTAGCCGTACGGTCCGGTGATCATGCGGCCGCATTCCATCGCGATGCGGATCGGGCCGAGGCCGTTGGCGACGATCTTGCGATCGTAGACGTCCTTGATCTTCCGGCCGACGAGGGCGAGGTCGACGGCGGTCTGCGTCGGGCGGTACGGAATGCCGATGCCACCGCCGAGATTCACGAACTCGAAGCGAATCCCGAGCTGCTTGTTCAACTCGACCACGAGATCGAAGAGCATCTCCGCCGTCTCGACGAAGTAGTCCGGGTTGAGTTCGTTCGACGCGACCATCGTGTGCAGGCCGAAGCGCTTCACGCCCTTGTCGCGGAGAATGCGGTAACCCTCGAAAAGCTGCTCGCGGGTGAAGCCGTACTTCGCCTCCTCGGGCTTGCCGATGATGACGTTGCCTTCCTTCAGCGGGCCCGGGTTGTACCGGAAACACAGCATCTCCGGGAGCTTTCCGCCGAGACTCTTCTCAAGGTAGGCGATGTGGCTGATGTCATCGAGATTGATGATCGCACCGAGTTCCGCGGCCTTCTGGTACTCGTAGGCTGGCGTGTCGTTGGACGTGAAGACGATCTTGTCGCCGGTGATGCCGACGGCCTGGCAGAGCGCCAGTTCGGCCGAGGACGAGCAGTCGCCGCCGAGCCCTTCGGCCTTCAAGGCCTCGAGCACGTACGGATTCGGCAGCGCCTTCACGGCGTAGTAATTCACGAACCCGCCCGGCACCCACGAGAAGGCATCGTAGAACGCGCGCGCATTTTTGCGCATCGCCGCCTCGTCATAGATATGAAACGGGGTCGGCACCTTGGCCGCGATGGCTTCCAGTTGTTCCTTGGTGAAGGGCAGCGTCTTGTCAGTCATGTGGCGAAAAGAGCGATAACAGACCCATGAGGGGCGGGGGGTGTCAACGGCGCGGTGAGGTGGGAGGCAGGTGGAGCGGGTGAAGACGGCGGTGTCTGAAGTGTAATCACTGAAACGCTTGTGGAGTGTAATCGGACGCATTGGGCGGAGGAGTGGGCGCGCTGGCTCGTCGCCAAGCCGAACACCCCGCCCTGCGGGCACCCATTCAGGGCACGATTTCGCGTGGCGCCGAAGTGCCTCGCGAGAACCGGTGTGAGTTTCGCTCCGCTCGGCACTCCAAGAGGGGATCCTCGTTACGATTGCCGCGGACAGTATCCATGTCGAAGATCCTCTCCCGTGCCGGAAAGATGCAGTTGGAACGAAGTCGGCGGGTGTGGGCACCCGCCCTCCATGGTCGGCGGATCGTTCAGACTTCCGTTCGCCCTCCTCTCAAAGCGCTATCCATGGAGGGACGGTGCCCCCACCGTCCAGGGCGGCCTGACGTGCGACGGAACGTCCTCTGATCGGTGTAGGGCCGACGCTACTCGCTTCACTTCCTGAAATCCGCTCGCGTGAATCGAACCGACCGGCACCATTCCTGACCAAGTCGTAGGACCTCCGGGCGGCTTTCTTCCCCCGGTCGCGTCGTGCAAGTCGAATCACCCCTCCCCATGAAGGCCGACTCTCTTTTTCGCCCGTCCCGTGCGTTGCTCGCCGCCGTCGCCTGGTCCTTGGCCGCTGCGGCCGGGGCCGCTCCGGCGTGGTCGGAATCCGACGCGATCGCGTTCACCGACCAACACTGTTCGTCCTGCCACAACGACGTCGATCGCGAGGCCGGACTCGACCTCACGTCCTTGAAGCTGGACCCGCAGGACCCCTCGAACTTCCTCACCTGGGTGAAGGTTCACGATCGCGTGACCTCCGGCGAAATGCCGCCGAAGGAAAAGCGCGCGCCGGCGGCGAACGATCGCGCCGCGTTTCTCGGCGGGCTCAACACGACGCTCGTGTCGGTTGATCAGGCGAAGATCGCCGAACAAGGCCGGGCCACGCGCCGCCGGATGAACCGGGCGGAGTACGAGAACAGCCTGCGTGATCTTCTCTCGGCGCCGTTGCTTCGCGTGCAGGGACAGCTCCCCGAGGACGGCGAGGCCTTCCGCTTCAACAAGGTCAGCAGCGCCCTCGATGTGTCCTACGTGCACATGGCACGCTACATGAGCGCGGCGGAGTTCGCCATGCGTCAGGCGATGAGCGTGGCGTTCAACCGGCCCGCGCCGGTGACGAAGCGTTACTATGCGCGCGAAGTGTTCACCGGCGGCGCGGGCGGGATGGCGGACTCGTTCCGCACCGGTTCACCGGATCGCTTGAAGTTTCCCGCGCTCGGCACCCAGCCGCAGCCGGATGTGCGGGCGTTGAAGGCGCCGATCACCGTGGGCGAAACGAATCCCGAAATCCGCGAGCAGGAAGCCGTGGGCTGGGTGCATTCCCAATATGCGCCGACGGGCATCAGTTTCATCTGGGGGGATTTCGCGGCGCCGGCGACCGGACGCTATCGCGCGCGGTTCAGCGGCTACACCCTCTGGGTCGGGCCGAACGGGTTTCGCCGCCATGAGGACGGCACCGGCGATCAAAAGCGGAAGTACGATGGCCCGCGGGAGTGGCAGCAGCCGAACTACAACGACGTCATGCCTGGGCGGCGCGACGAGCCGGTCATCATCTACTCGCGCAGCCCGACGACGATTCGGCGGCTGGGCGCCTTTGATCTCACGCCCGAGCTCGCGGTCAACGAACTCGAGGTTGAACTGCAGGCCAACGACTCGCTCGTGACCGATGCCTCGCGTTTTTATCGCTCGCGGCCGACGGGCTACCAGGGCGGTTTCACGAATCCGCTCGCGCAGCCCGATGGCGCGCCGGCGGTGGCGTTCCGCTGGATGGAGGTCGAGGGCCCGCTCGATGATCCGGCGACGACCGCGGGCTATCGACTGCTCTTCGGTGACCTTCCCATGCAACGCGTGGAAGCCAGCCAGCCCGGGGTCGCGATCGAGGCGGCCGGTCCGGCCGGTCGCGGTGGCCGGGGCGGTCGGGCGGGTCCGGCCTCGCGCGAGGTGCGGGTCGAAGTCGTGCCGAAGAACGTGGCGGCCGACAGCGAGCGGCTGCTCCGCGCGTTTGTGCAGCGGGCGTATCGCCGGCCAGTGGAGGAAGCCGACGTGCAACTTTTTCTCCAACTGATTCGGCAGCGGCTCGACGCGGGACTCGGCTTCGCCGGGGCGATGCTCGCGGGTTACACCGCGGTGCTCGCGTCGCCGACGTACGTCTACATCGACGAGCAGCCGGGCAAACTCGACGACTACGCGCTGGCCACGCGGCTGGCTTTGTTTCTCTGGAACGCGCCGCCCGACGCGGAACTGCGTTCGCTGGCGGCGCGCGGCGAACTGCATCAGCCGGAAATCTTGCGGCGGCAGACCGAGCGGCTGCTCTCGGATGCGAAGTCGGAACGGTTCATCAGCGCGTTCCTCGATTACTGGCTCGAGCTGCGGAAAATGGAGGACACCTCACCGTCGACGACGCTCTACAACGACTACTATCTCGATGACTCGCTGACCGAGGCGGCGCTGGCGGAGACGCAGATGTACTTCGGCGAAATGATTCGCCGCGATCTTCCCGCGCGGCAGGTCGTCGACTCGAACTTCACCTTTCTGAATGAGCGCCTGGCGCGGCATTATGGAATTCCCGGGGTCGAGGGCGTGGCGCTGCGCCGGGTGTCGCTGCCGGCCGGCAGCCCGCGCGGCGGACTGATGACCCAGGCCAGCGTGCTGAAGGTGACGGCGAACGGCACCACGACCTCGCCTGTCCTGCGCGGCAAGTGGATCATGGAACGCATTGTCGGATTCGACATGCCGCTCCCGCCCGCGGCGGTGCCAGCGGTCGAGCCGGACATTCGCGGTGCGGTCACGATCCGGCAGCAACTCGACAAGCATCGCGCCGACGAAAGCTGTGCGGCGTGCCATCGGAAGATCGATCCGCCGGGCTTCGCCCTCGAGAATTTCGACGTCCTCGGCGGCTGGCGGGAGCGTTACCGGGCCACGGCGACCGATACCGCGCCGGCGATCGGCTTCGGCAAGAACGGGTGGCCGTTCGCATTCTACTTTGCACAGCCCGTGGATCCGAGCGGCTCATTCAACGGGCGGGCCTTTTCCGACGTGAAGGATTTCAAGCGGCTCCTGCTCGAGGACGAAACGCAGCTGGCGCGCAACGTCGTGCGTCAGCTCGCGATCTTCGCCACCGGGGCCCCGATCCGTTTCGCCGATCGCCCCCGCGTGGAGCAGATTCTCCAGAGTACGAAGAGCCGCGAATACGGCGTTCGCGGCCTCATTCACGCCATGGTGCAGAGTGAGCTCTTCCTGAACAAATAGGTGGGCTGGCCGGAGCGGCCAGCCCTAGTGTCGCCCGAGGCGACCCATCAAATCCGTGGCTGCGAGCCTGCGAGGTTCGGTGAGGACCCCTGTCATTCTGAGCGAAGCGAAGAATCCACTCGTGAGTAAACCCGACGGCATGCCGCGGGGAATTGCTGCAGGGCCGTCGCTTGAGACCGGCCCATTCGAAAATCGAGAATCCAAGATCGAAAATCCCGAAGGCCGGGTGGCACGGGTCTCCCGACCCGTGAATGTCTTTCCAACGAACCTCATGGGTCGGGAGACCCATGCCACTGCTACTTCGCCACCGAGAAACGGAATTCCGTCGTCGTCCGGTACGTTTCGCCCGGGTTCAAGATCGTGGACGGGAAGTGGGCCTTGTTGACGGAGTCGGGAAAGTGCTGGGTCTCGAAGCAGTAGAAGCCGGTCGTCGGATCGGCCTGCGGTCCGGCGAGCAGACTTGTGTAGATCTGTACGGCCGGCGCGGTCGACCAGACTTCGAGGACGCGGCCCGAAGCGGGATCCGACACCCGCGCTGCAGCGATGAGGGTGTTCGGCTCCCGGCGGTCGAGCACCCAGTTGTTGTCGTAGCGGAGCCGCTTTAACTGGTCGGCGCGCGCGCCGAGCGGCATCGGCTGGCGGAAATCGAGCGGCGTGCCGTCGACGCGGGCGATTTCGCCGGTCGGGATCAGCGCGTCATCGGACGGCGTGTAGAGTGCGGCGTTCACTTCCACCGGGTGACCGCGGACATCGCCCTGGCCCGCGAGGTTGAAGTAGGCGTGGTTGGAAAGATTCACCGGCGTCGGCTTGTCGGTCGTGGCCGAGTAGTCGATTCGCAACGTGTTCGCGGCGGTGAGCGTGTACACCACGGTGGCGGTGAGATTGCCGGGATAGCCTTCCTCCCCGTCGACGCTGAGGTAGGTGAGTTTCACGGCGGGACCATCACGACTTTCCGCCGGCTGCGCTTTCCAGAGCACGCGGGCATAATTCTTCTTTCCGCCGTGGATATGGTTCGGACCGGAATTGGCGGCGAGCGGGTAGTCGCGACCGTTGAGCGTGAAGCGCGCCCCGCCGATCCGATTGATCACGCGGCCGACGACGATCGCGGCCTGCGGAAAGCCCTTGCCGTAGTTTTCCTCGGAGAACACCGCGGGTTTCACGACGCCGACGAACTGGCCGTTGCGATCGGGCATGCGGAGATCGGCGATGATGGCGCCGTAGGTGATGATCCTGGCCGTCGCGCCGTTCGCGTTCGTGAGCGTGTAGGCATCGATGGTGGTGCCATCGGCGGCGCGGCCGAACAATTCGCGGGCGACACCCGGCGTCGCGGCGCGGGCCGACAGCGAAAGGAAGCAGAGGAGTAAGAGGGATCGCAGCATGGGAAGGGTGGGTGAGTTTCAGCCGGACCGGCTGAGGGGTGACGGAGGAAAGGCCGATGCCGGCGGCGAGACAAGCGACGACTGCCGGTCCAAGCCGCCGCGTCCCAAGCCGCGATGTCATCTATTAGATGACATCGAGGCTTGGGTGTTAGTCCGCGGGACTGGGACTTCTCGGCAGCCTTTGTAGCCTGCGGCGTGAGCGGCGGGACGGCTTCAGGTGAAGCGATCGAGAATTCCCTGTCCTCACGGACAGGGCTGCGCCGAACCTACGTTTCGAAGTTCCATCCTCGCTCGAGACTTCGCGGATCGGTGGCACGCTCTGCCGGAATTCGACTGGCGCCATCTGCCCACTCATGCGAATTTTCACTCTCCGCCGATGATCCTTTCTCAACTCCTCCCTGGCCGAGCTGCCACCATGGGCCTCGGGCTCTTGATCTCTGCTCTCGCGTCGGTTGCCCAGCCCGCGGTCGAGCCCGCCGCCAAGGCGCCTCCGGCGCCGGCTTCGACCCGCGAACTCGTGCTGCACAGATGGTCGGGTGACCTGAACGTGCCCGACCCGGTGGCCTGCGCGGTCGACCCGCAGGGCCGCGTCTACGTGACCACCACGACGCGCCGCAAAGTCGGCGATCTCGATATCCGCGAGCACACGATGTGGATTCCGGACGATGTCGGGTTCGCGAGCGTCGAGGACAAGAAGGCATTTTATCACCGCGAGCTGGCCCCGGGAAAGATGCGCGTGCCCCGCGGCATGTTGAAGGATCACAACGGCGACGGCTCGATCGACTGGAAGGATCTCACGCATCACACGGAGCGCATCTACCAGTTGCGCGACACCGACGGCGACGGCACCGCCGACAAGATGACCGTGTTCGCCGAGGGGTTTAACACCGAGGTGACGGGTGTGGCGGCGGGCATTCTTTATCACGACGGCTGGGTCTATGTGACGATTGCGCCGGACCTCTGGCGGCTGAAGGACACGAACGACGACGGCGTTGCGGACATCCGCGAGGTCGTGGCACACGGCTTCGGCATCCACATCGCTTACGGCGGCCACGACATGCACGGCCCGATGGTCGGCCCCGACGGCCGGATCTATTGGAGCATTGGCGACAAAGGTGTGAACGTGACCTCCAAGGAAGGCCGGAAATTCGTGCATTCCAACGAAGGCGCGGTGATGCGGGTCGATCCGGACGGTTCCAACTTCGAAGTCTACGCCCACGGCCTGCGTAATGTGCAGGAGCCCGCGTTCAACGAATTCGGCGACCTGATCGGCGTGGACAACGACGCGGATCAGCCGACCGAGCGCGAGCGGCTTGTGCACATCATCGAGGCGAGCGACAGCGGGTGGCGGAACAACTTTCAGTATATGGCGACGGCGAGTCCGTGGATGCGCGAGGGTTTCTGGAAGCCCCAATTCCCCGGGCAGGCGGCTTATCTGCTGCCGCCGCTCGAGAGCTACTCGGACGGTCCGGCGGGGTTCAAGTTCGAGCCGGGCACGGCGCTCGGTGCCACGCAGCGCGGACTGTTTCTGCTCAATGAATTTCCCTCCGGCAAACTGCGCGGCTTCCGGGCCCAGCAGGACGGAGCGACGTACAAGATGACCGAGGCCCGCGTGCTGAATGACGGCATCATGGGTATCGGCATGACCTGGCAGCCCGATGGATCGCTGATGATGGTTGATTGGATGGGCGGCTATCCGCTCGACGAACTCGGCGCGCTGTGGCGCGTGGACACGAAGGATGCGCCGAGCCCGTTGCGCCGCGAGACGCAGGCGATCCTCACGACCGGTTTTACCCAGCGGCCCGTCAGTGAGCTGACCGCGCAGCTCGGCCACGCTGACCAGCGGGTGCGTCAGGGCGCGCAACTCGAACTCGCCCGTCGGGGCGAACGCGATGCGCTGCTCGCGGCGGCGCGAGCGCCCAGTGCCGGCGTACTGGCGCGGCTGCATGCGATTTGGGGTTATGGCCAGTTGCTCCGGCGCGGGGCGGCTTCGGCCGCGTCCGTCCGTCCGTTCCTGCAGGATGCGGACGCGGAGGTGCGGGCGCAGACGGCGAAGATTCTCGGCGATGCCTCGGCCACGGAGGCCCGCACGGAGGCCGCGGGCCTGATTCCCATGCTGAAGGACTCGTCGCCCCGCGTACGCCTGCAGGCGGCAATTGCGCTTTCGAAATTTCGCGAGCCCTCCGCCGTGGAGCCGCTCTTCGCGATGGCCGCCGCGGACGGAACCGTGCCGGCGCTGCGCCATGCCGCGGTGACCGGACTTGTCGGCTGTGCGACCGACGAACAACTCGCCGCGCGGAAGTCGGATTCGTCGCTCGCGGTCCGACTGGCGAGTGTGGTGGCGCTGCGGCGCAAGGCGTCCCCGGCGATCTCAAGTTACCTCGCCGACGCCGATCCTCTCGTGGTCGCGGAGACGGCGCGCGGAATTCATGACGACCTGTCGGTGCCGGCGGCGTTGCCTGCACTCGCGGAATTGCTGGCGGCGAATCCTGCCAGCGAACCCGTCGCACGTCGGGCCATCAACGCGAGTCTCCGCGTCGGAACTCCGGCGGCGGCGACGCGGTTGCTCAATTACGCCCTGAACGACGCCAGCCCGCGGGCGATGCGCGAGGTGGCGCTCGGCACGCTCAAGGCCTGGAAGGAGCCGCCGCGGCTTGACCTCGTGGACGGGCGGGCTCGCACGTTGCAGCCCGCGTCCATCGAGGGGGTGCTGACTCCGAAACTCGATGCCATGCTGGCGCTGACGGACACCGGGTTGAAAACCCTCGCGGTGGAAATCATGATCGCGCACCGCCTCAAGGCCGGCACCGAGCAACTCGCGGCCATCGTGGCCGACACCGCGGCGCCCGGCGAACTTCGCGCCCAAACGCTGCGGCTTATGGCGGGAGAAGGAAAACAGTCGCCGGCGTTCATGCGGGCGCTCGACGCCGCACTCGCTTCGGCGTCACCGGCTCCCTTGCACGGCGCGGCGCTCACGCTGCTGCTGCCGGGACAATCCACCCGGCTCGTTGGCGAGGTAAAGACCGTCCTGAAGGACCGCACCATGGCGGAGCGGCAGCAGGCGATTGCGCTCCTCGCCCAAGCGGGGGCGGCGGAAGCGGACGCCGTGCTCGACGGACTCGGGGCCACATTGGTCGCGGGAACCTGCACGCCGGCGCTGAAGCTTGATGTGGCGGAGGCGCTGCGGACCCGTTCGACGGCGAATCCTGCGCTGGCGGCCAGGCTCCAGGCTTACACGTCGTCGGCCGAAGCCGCGGCGAAGACCGAATTGCTGGCGGGTGGAGATATCTTCCGTGGTCGCGATCTGGTCGCCAATCATCTCGCCGCCAACTGCATGGCCTGCCACTCGGTCGAAGCCAATGGCGCGGGCAGCGCGGTCGGGCCGAACCTGCGGCTGATCGGCAATCAACGCGATGCGAAGTATCTGCTCGAGGCGCTCGTGACGCCCTCGGCGGCGATCGCGCAGGGCTTCGGAATTGTGAATGTGACCCTCAAGAATAAGAGCGAGGTCACGGGCACACTCGCGAAGGAGACCCCGACGGCGGTGACCGTCCGCCTCTTCGACGGCAAAACCCAGACCATTGCCCGCGCCGACATCGCGAACCAGACGGCCCCCGTGTCGATCATGCCGCCGATGTACGGCATCCTCCAACCCGCCGAGATTCGCGATGTGGTGGCTTATCTCGCGAGCCTGCGCAGCCGGCCGGGCGGGGCGAAGGCGGCGGAGTGAGACGGCAGATTTGAAATTTGAGATCTGAGATTTGAGAGCTGGGTATGCCCGGCATCTACCCCCCCATGAAATCCCGATTCCTTGTACTATTCGTGCTTCTGAGCCTGGCGACGCGCGGTGCGATCGTGCCGGTGCCGACCGAGATCGTGCCGCAGCGGATCCCGGACGCGAAGCCACGCAATGTGGTCTTCATCCTCACGGACGATCACCGCTACGACGCGATGAGTTTCATGGGGCACCAGTTCGCGCAGACGCCGCAGATGGACGCGATGGCCCGGAACGGGGTGCACCTGAAGAACGCGTTCGTCACGACGGCGCTGTGTTCCCCGAGTCGTGCCTCGATTCTCACGAGCCTGTACACGTTTCGCCATCGCGTGATCGACAACAACCGGGCGGTCCCGGCTGGCACGGTGTTCTTCCCGCAGTACCTGCAGAAGGCGGGCTACGCCACGGCGTTCATCGGCAAGTGGCACATGGGCGGCGAGACCGATGACCCGCGGCCGGGCTTCGATCACTGGGTGAGTTTCCGGGGGCAGGGGAATTACTTCGCGCCGACGCCGGACTACACGCTGAACGTCGACGGCCAGCGGGTGAAGCAGAAGGGCTACATTACGGACGAGCTGACCGACTATGCGATCGAGTGGATGAAAAAACAGAAGCCGGCGGAGAAGCCCTTCTTTCTCTACCTCTCGCACAAGGCGGTCCACGCGAACTTCACCCCGGCGCCGCGGCACGAGGGCAAATTTTCGCTCCTGCCGTTCAAGCGGGCCGCGACGGAGAAAGTCACCGACCCGAACGCGCCGCGTTGGCTGAAAGATCAGCGGAACAGCTGGCACGGCGTTGAGTTTCCGTATCACAGCGCGCTCGACATCGAGCAGTACTACAAACGCTACTGCGAGACGCTCGGGGCGGTCGACGACGGCATTGGCCGGGTCATGGCGCAGTTGAAGGAGATGGGAATCTACGAGGACACGCTCGTGATCTACATGGGCGACAACGGATTCATGTTCGGCGAGCACGGGCTGATCGATAAACGCGTCGCCTACGAAACCTCGATCCGCGTGCCGATGCTCATGCAGTGCCCCGCGCTGTTCAAAGGTGGCACGGTCGTGGATCAGGTCGTGGCAAACATCGACGTTGCCCCTTCGGTCATGGAGGCGATGGGTCTCAAGGCTCCGGCGCACTTCGACGGCCACAGCTTCCTGCCGCTCGCCCAGGGAAAGAACATCCCGTGGCGGGACTACTTCCTCTACGCGTATTACTGGGAAAAGAACTTTCCGCAGTCGCCCACGGTGTTCGCGCTCCGCGGCGATCAGTACAAGTACATCACGTATTACGGGCTCTGGGACACGGACGAACTCTACGACATCCGCGCCGATCCCGACGAATCGAAGAACCTCCTGCACGATCCCAAGTTCAATCCCATCGCGCGCGACATGGAGAAACGACTCTACACGATGATGGGGGAGTTGGGAGGGATGGACGTCCCGCTCAATCCGCCGACGGGCGCGATGCAGAATCTCCGGCTGCGCCCGCGCGGCGGCGAGAAGGCGTCGGATTTTCCGCCGCCCTTCGTCGTGGATCAGGCGGTGAACTCGAACGCGAACTGATCCTGTAGGGCCGGCGCTCGTCGCCGGGCCGTTTCGCGAATGAAGAACATGGCCCGGCGACCAGCGCCGGCCCTACACCGATCGGTGAGCGTTCAGTCTGACATTATACCGGCCAGGACGGTGAGGGCACCGTCCCTCCATTGATTGCGCTTTCAGAGGAGAAACGCAGGTCGCACGAAAAGTCCTCCGGCCATGGAGGGCGGGTGCCCACACCCGCCGGTTTCTTTCCACTGCATAGTTCCGGCTCGAGAGGGGTGCCCGGAGGGCGGGGTGTGTGGCTCAGCCGCGGGCAGCAGCGCCCACTTCGCACCGCCTACTTGCCCGCGACGACCTTCAGTTCGTTGAGCGTGGTCTTGCGCGTGCCGTGGCCCGGCAGGATCTCCGCCACGTCGAGTTTCAGTTTCACGATCTCATCGTAGAAGCCCGCGGTGACGGGGCTGACCGTCGCCGGTGCGGCGGTCGCGGGCGCGTCCCCGGTCGGGGTGAAGACGTCGACTTCGAAGAGATGTTTCGATTTCGGCAGGTAGCCCACGAGCAGCGTGTCGGCGTGGCTCGTCGCGATTTTGTAGAGTTCGAGGGTGATGGTGCTGTCGCTCAACACGCGCTTCGTGTCGACCGTCTCGATCTTCGGCGCTTTCGGCGACGCGGCCAGACGATCGGGGTTCA
Source organism: Opitutia bacterium (assembly GCA_947472765.1). Taxonomy (GTDB): domain Bacteria; phylum Verrucomicrobiota; class Verrucomicrobiia; order Opitutales; family Opitutaceae; genus ER46. The sequence goes on along the minus strand of CANJCM010000007.1, from coordinate 35,275 downwards.
GCTTGTGGGGCATCGCGGCGACTTTTTCGAAGTACGCTTTGTTCTGAGCCTGCGTGAGAATGGTCAGCCCCTCCGCCATCGCAGCGCGAATACCGCCGGCATGGTCGAAGTGGTGGTGCGAATTCACGACGTAGCGGATGGGCTTGTTCGGAAACTGCTTTCGGGTCGCCCCGATCACGGCGACGGCCCGCGCGTCGTTCTGCGGCACTTCAAAGAGGACGACGTGATCGCTGAACTCGACGATCAGGCTGTGATGCGAGCCACCGGTGACGTAGTGCACGCCATCGGCGACCTTGGTGACGGTTGCGATCGGGGCGGCTGCCGCGGCCGCGCCTCCGCCGCCCTGCTTCTGGTTGGCGGGCGATTCGATCTTCACCTCACCGTTGAGCGTCACGTCGGAGACCGTGAGGTCGAGGATGGGCAGGCCGCCCTGCTTCTGGACGATGCGCATCGGGAACGCGACACCGCCAAAATCCTTGTAGTTCGAGTACTCCCACTCGATGAGCGTGTCGCCGGTCACCGGGTTGTCGATCAGCGCCTCGGTCTTGGTGATGAGGTTGTCGGCGCCGAGCGTGGCCTTGACGTGGGTGTCGCCGGATCGGAACGACAACGTCCGCCCGCTCACCGTGAAGCTGCCCTTTTGTGCGGCCTTGATGACGCCGTGCGGGGTCATCCAGAGCTGCAAGGCGAGGGCGGCGTTGTTGCCGCCAGGAGCCAGCACGGCCGGGGGCATTTTCTGCGGCAGCGGAGGAAGCAGCGGCAGGCCCGAACCCTGAAGCGGGCCCTCGGGGTTCGTGCGCTCAATCTCGATGCGCATCGACCCGTTCGCGTAGTTCAGGGCCTGAGTGTAGCTCACGACCTTGAACGTCGGCCACGGGCCGCCCGGCTTGAACGCCTGGCCGAAAGTGCCGTTGGTGCCGCTGGCCTTGATCGCGATGGTATCGAGGCCCCGGGCACCCATCGCGCGGGCGACCGCGGTGAGCGTGGGGTCGCCGGCGGCGGGTTGGGCCAGGGCAACCGAACCGCAGAGCGCGAGGACGGCGAAGGTGAGCTTGGCCAGTCGGGGCAGCCAGTTCGGACGAAGTTCGGAGGAGGAGACGGTATTCATCGAGTGGAGCTAAGGGTTGAAACGGGCCGAATCGTGAGCCAGCGCGGCGACGGGCCGCGAAGGATTTGCCGGGGCGGGGATACGGAGGGGGAGTCGGTATCTTGGGAAGGTCAGGGCGGCCCGCGAGTCGGAACTGCCAGAAGGTGCCTTCGCCTTCCGAACGCGCCTCCGGAACCCCTTCGTGTCATTCTGAGCGTAGCGAAGAATCCATGGTCCCGCGTGTGATTCACGCGTGGATTCTTCGCTGCGCTCAGAATGACAGGCATTCACACCGTCCCGTGAGGGCAGGGACCGCGTTACTGGTTTCCCGTAAGGGTAAATCGATTGCTTCAAGGGCGGCCCGCCCTACGTTTTCCGGTCATGAGCGATTTCGTGCCGGCTGCACAAATTACCGAGGCGAAACAGGCGTTGGACCGGCTGCGGAACAACATGCGGGTGACGATCCGCGGCAAGGACGATGTCATCGAGCAGGTGCTCGTGTGCCTCGTCGCCGGCGGTCACCTGCTGATTGAGGATCTGCCCGGAGTCGGGAAAACGACCCTGGCCTACTCGCTGGCCCGTTCGATGGATTGCGCGTTCTCCCGGATTCAGTTCACGAGCGATTTACTGCCGAGCGATGTCACGGGGGTCGCGATCTACGACGAGACGGTGAAGGAGTTCGTTTTCAAGAAAGGCCCGGTCTTCGCGAACGTGGTCCTGGCCGATGAGATCAACCGTGCGACCCCGAAGACGCAGTCGGCCTTGCTCGAGGTCATGGACCGCGCCCGGGTCACGGTCGACGGCGAGGCCCATGCGGTGGGAACGCCCTTCATGGTTTTTGCGACGCAGAACCCGGTGGACTACGAGGGGACGTTCCCGCTGCCAGAGAGCCAGATGGATCGATTCCTGATGCGGCTGCGGATGGGTTACCCTGAGGCGACGGACGAGCTCGAAATCCTGCGGACGGCGCGCGGCGGTTACGACGGCATTCCGCTGAATCCGGTCGTGACGCGCAGCGAGATTCTTTCGCTGCAATCGCTCGCGCACCAAATCTTCGTCGAGGACAGCGTGCTCGAATATATTCTCCGGATCGTCACGGCGACGCGGACCGAGGCCGAGTTTCGCGCGGGCACCAGCGTACGTGGCGGCGTCGCGTTGCGCATGGCGGCGCAGGCCCGGGCCCTGGTGCATCATCGCGACTTCGTGCTGCCGGAGGACGTGACCGAACTCGTGGCGCCCATCTTCGCGCACCGGCTGGCCCTCGCGCGGCAGACGAGCGATGCGCTCGAGGAGCGGCGGGCCGTCAGCGCGGTCCTGAAGCGCATCGTCGCGTCGATCCCACACCCCGTCTGAACGGAATTCGTCGGATCGCATCCTGCGTGACGGACATTTGCCTGTGAACAAGAGCGAGGAGTGGAGCGGGCCGGGTGCCCCTCGGCGCTGGCCGCGCTTTACGTGGAGCGGGTTGTTGTGGTCGCTCATCTGTCCCCAGCGCGGCCACCGCATCATGCCGACCCTGCCCGGGACGGTGCTGATCGGCCTGTCGTTCGGCATCGGGACCGCGGCGTACAATTCGTCGAGCAACATCCTCTTCATCACGCTCTCGCTCCTGCTGGCGTGCCTCATCCTGAGCGGAGTGCTCTCGTGGCTGAATCTGCGGCGCGTGACCTGGCGGCTCCAGTTTGCCCCTCCGCTCCGCGTGGGCCACGACGCCACGGTCGCGCTGGAACTGCGCAACGGAAAATCGTTTCTGCCGACCTACGGTTTGTGGTTCGAGTTTGCGGCGCGGGATCTCGCCACGACGAAGACGCACGAGGCCCCGGAGTCGACGATCACCGGCCGCGGCCTCGACGTGCGGGCGATGCTGGCTCAGGCGGAGAAGGCGGAACAGCGCCGCCGCCTCCCGCTCGTCGGCCGGCTCGACCCCCAGGGCGAAGGCCGGGTGGAGTGGGTGTTGAAGCCGGAGAAGCGCGGGCGGATGCGAGTCGGGCTCGTCAGTGTCGGCTCGCTGTTTCCGTTTGGGTTTCTGCGGAAGGAGATCGGGACCGAGCTTCTCTCCGAGGCGATCGTGTGGCCCGCGCCGATCGAATACCGACGGATGGGAGTGGCGACGGCACGACGCGTGGCCGGCGGCGAGCGGGTGGCTCGCGCTGGACTCGGCGGCGATTTGTTCGCGCTGCGCCGCTACGCCGTGGGTGACTCCCACCGCCTCATCCATTGGAAAGCCAGCGCGCGCACCGGCCAGCTGCTGGTGCGCCAGCTCGCCGCCGAAAGCGCGGAGGGCTACTCGCTCTGGCTGCGGACCGATGCGGGCATGTGGCCGCATCCCGAGCAGTTCGAGATCCTCGTGAGTTTCGTGGCCACGCTCGCGGAGGATCTTTTCCGCACCGGCCGGCTGCTTGGGGTCGCCATCGATGGGGAGCCGCCGGTGGCCGTCCGCCGCGTGCACGATCTGGAACTGTTCCTCGACAAGCTGGCCGTGCTCCAGCCCGCGGCCGAGGCGATTGCGCCGGAGGGAGTCGCGGACGACGGGAGCAAGCCCCACGCCGTGGCGCGACGCCATGTCATGACCTTTGCTCCCAACGGCGCCCTTGGCGTTGCCGCCTATGTGGACGGCGAGCAGGCGGCCCTCACCTGAACATGGCCTCGATTTCTCCGCGTCGTCCGCAGCTTACTTTTGAGGAGCTCCTGCAGGTCAGGTGGCTGCTCGGTGGTGCGCTCACGCTGCTCGCGCTCTGGACGGTGTTCTACATGGACATCGAGGCGTGGACTTTGATGGGGCTGGCGACGGCGGTGACGGTCGCCGTGCTGGTCTGGCCCACGCTGCCTTCCCACTTGCCGGGCTGGGTGCACACGGCGGCATTTCCCGCGATCGTGGCCTTCTTTGCGGCGGATCTCTGGCTCTACACCGAGGTGCTGCCGGCGATGGTCCGCCTCGATGTGCTGCTGCTGCTTTACCGCAACGTCGGTTACCGCCAGCGACGCGACGACCTCCAGGTCGTCGTGCTCGGGCTCTTCCTCATCGTGGTGGCTGGCGTGCTCACCGTCTCGCTGGCGTTCGCGGCGCAGATCCTGATCTACACCGGCATCGCCCTCGCGTTTCTCCTGACGCTGACGCTATCGGAGGCCGCGGCCACGACGCGCCCGCCCGTGAGCGCTCCGCCGGCGGGACCGCCGGCGTGGGCCACGCAGGTGCAGTGGCGGCAGCTCTTCCGGCGGGTGACGGCGGTGGCGGACTGGCGCGTCGTCCTCACGGGTGGCCTCCTGTTCGTCGGCGTCGTGTTGATCTCAGCTCTCCTCTTCCTCGCGATTCCCCGCTTCCAACTCGAGAACAGCATGTTCCTCGACCGGCTGATTTCGAAGCGGTCGAAGTCGGGCTTCAGCGACACGATTCGGATCGGAGAGGTGACGGACATCCAGCAGGACACGAGCGTGGCGCTGAGCGTCGACGTGACGGATCGGGCGCAGATTCCCGCGGCGCCGTACTGGCGGATGCTGGTGCTCGACCAATACGACAACGGCACCTTCAAGTTTTCCGCGGGCCTGCGGCGGGAGCTGAGCGGACCGCGGACGACGTCCGTCCTGCGTGGGGAGGCGAAGCCCCGGCTCGGCGAACCGGTCTTCTGGACGTTCTATTTCGAGTCAGGCGTGAGCCGTTATCTTCCGCTCCTCGGCCACTTCGAGGAGCTGCGCTTCCGCGAGGCGCAGAATTTCCGCTTTGCCACGACGCTGGGGGTGCTCGAGTTGCGCGAGGAGCCCGTGACGATGACCGCGTATCGCGTCGAGGGATTCAACCCGGGGCCGACGCTACCGGATCCCGTGTTCGCCCAACGCTGGCGCAACCGCGAACGCCCGGCCACCACCTATTGGACGCCCCAGACGCGCACGCTGACCGGCGAAACGGATCGCGCGACGCTGACCCGGCTGATGCGCGAGGCGGCAGGTGAACGCGCCGTTCCCGCGACCGAGTTCGCCAACCGGGCCAAGGCGTGGCTGCGGCAGCGACACGACTACACGCTGTCGCCGCGGATTCCGCCGGGCGACGGCGACCCGCTGGTGCGTTGGATGGCCTCGCGCGAGGCGGGCCACTGCGAGCTCTTCGCCGGCTCGTTCGTGCTGCTGGCGCGGAGTGCGGGCTTCCCGGCGCGCGTGGCGACGGGCTTCCGGGGCGGAACCTGGAATGCCTATTCGAACAATTTCACGATTCGAAATTCGGACGCTCACGCGTGGGCGGAAATTTTCGACGAAGTCTCCGGCTCCTGGCTGCGGGCGGATCCGCTCGAGGCCCCGACGAACGCGCGGGCCGAGGAAACCCGCGGCGAGGCATCGCTCGCGGCACGGATGGACCGCAGTTGGTCCGCCCGGCTCGATAGCCTGCGGGTGTTTTGGTACCGGCGGATTGTGAACTTCGATCAACGTTCACAGGCCGACACGATGAAGGCGCTGAAGACCGCCACCGAGGATTCGGGCCGTCGTGCCCGGCTTGCGCTCGAGGACACGATGCGGCGTTTGAAGGAATGGTTTTCGTCGCCGTGGGATGCGAAGCGCCTCGCGGGCATTTGCGCCTTCGTGGCGGCAATCGCCGGGATGCACTGGGTGTGGCGCGAGTTTGGCCGTGGGTACTGGCGGCGGATGCGAACGCCCCGCCGCGGCACGCGGGCGCCCGATCCGATTCGCGATGAAGCCGGTCGCTGGCTCGCCCGGCTGGCGGAGGCCGAACTGGCAGCGACGGAGAGCCGGGACCTGGCCGTCAGGGAAATTGGCGTCGGCGCGCCGCCTGTCATCGGCGATCTGCAGCGGCTGCGTTTTGGCTCCCGCGCCACCTGGCCGCCACCGGAGCGGGTCTTCCGCGCGGCCCGGCAGGCTTTGCGCGAATCGCGGCGCCGCGCGAAGGTTCGACGGTAGCCCGCTGCGTGAGCCGCGGGACGGCTTTAGGCGAAGCGATCAAGAAATCCCTGTCCTAACGGACAGGGCCACGCCGAACCGTCCAACTTCGGGATGCAAATATTACGTGACGTGCAACGTTTGGTCTGGCGGCACGATCTGGAACTTTGCCTGCCGGCTAGCGCAGCGGCCTCATCGCGGACGGAGGCGGCGTGATATGCGTCTACGGCGACTTCGCCGGCGTGACCAGGTTCGCCGCAGCGTTATTCTTCTTCTCGAAATATTTTGCCATGACGGCGTTCGCGATCGGGGCGGCATAGGTGCCGCCATAATAGTCCTCGCCAGCGGTGTCGCCTTCGACCGCGACGGCCATCGCGATCTCCGGGTTCTCCGCCGGGGCAAAGCAGATGAACCACGCGACGTTCTTGCGTCCTGGCACCTGGGCGGTGCCTGTCTTGCCCGCGATTGTGATGCCCGGGATTCGCAGCTTCGGGAGATTGATCGTGCGCGCCGTGCCGCGCGGATTCGTGACGGTGCCCTCCATGCCCTCGATGATCGCAATGCGCTGTTCGGGCGTCAGTCCGATGGACTCGTGCTGCTGCCGCGGGGCGTCCGGCCGGTGAATCAGGGTTGGCTGGGTATAAACCTCGTTGCGGGCGACCGAGGCGACGAAACAGGCCATTTGCAGCGGCGAGAGGAGCACGTCGCCCTGCCCAATTGAAACGTTGGCCGTGTCACCGGGAACCCAGCTCGTGCCGCGCTCGTTCTTCTTCCAGGCCGGATCCGGGATGATCATCCGGCTTTGCTCATTCGGCAGCTCGATGCCGGTGCGGTGATCCAGACGGAAGCGTCGCGCCTCGGCGGCGAGCACATCGGGCGTCATGCGCAAGCCCGCCTCGTAGTAATAGACATCGCAGCTCCACGAGATGGCATCGCGGAGCAGCACATGGCCATGCCGGCCGTTGCCCACATCGCACGGATAAAGCCGGTTGCCGACCTTCATGTAACCCGTGCAGTTCACGAGCGGCTCGTCGGTCTTGATCGTGCCGTGACGCAGGCCGGCAATCGTGGTCAGGATCTTGAACGTCGAGCCCGGCGGATAAAATCCGTTCATCGCCAGGTTGTTCCAGGCACCCGTCGCATTCATCTTCTCCACCACCGCCTTGGTGGCCCGCGGGGAGAATTCGTTCAGGTCGTAGTCCGGCTTGCTCGCGAGCACCAGCACCTCACCGGTGGCGACATCGATGGCGACGGCCGCGCCTTTCTGATCGCCCAGGCCTTCCTCCGCGATGAGTTGGAGATCGATGTCGAGCGAAGTCACGAGCGGATTGCCGCGCTTCGGCGCGCGTTGCTCGAGCGGCGGGTTGATTTTGTAGCCCGTGGGATCGACGCGGAAAATACGGCCGCCCGCCACGCCCTGGAGGTGGCTGTCGAACCACTTCTCGAGACCGTCGCGGCCCGTCGTCCCCTTCATCTTGAAGGTCGTGAGATCGGCGCCCGGAAAACCCTCTGCCTCCACCTCCGCGTCCGGCCGGACGTAGCCGAGCGTGTGGGCCGCAGCCGAGGCATACGGGTACCACCGCGTCGGCGCGGCATAGACCTGCAGGGGCGAGTTCACCGGCAGCCGCTCAAGCAGTCGGGCCGTCTCGTTGTCGTCGAGGCCGTCGAGCAGCGTGTAGGGCAGCAGCAGCTCGCGCTCGAAGTGCCGGCGCAGGGCGCGGGAGTCGACCTGTTCGTGGCGATGCAGGATCGCGTTCAACTGGTCGAGGTAGCTCTGGACCAGTGTGACGCGGGAGATCTGCTCGATTTGCGAGGTGCGCGGCAGGTCGTCCTTGCCGCTGGCGGCGACAAAATTACGACGGATCTGCCAGCGCATCTTCTCGATCTCGCCCTTGAGTTCATCGAGGTGGAGCACGACCGAAAAGCGGTGGGTGTTGCCGACCAGCAGCTTGTTGTTCCGGTCGTAAATGTTGCCGCGGGGACCCGGCACGACGACGCGCCGCTGGTTCTGCTGCCGCTCGGCGTGGTCGTATTCGCCGACCTTCGACAATTGCTGGTAGCCGAGTCCGATCGCGAGTGTCAGCAGCATCCCGGCGAGGATGAAATAGAAGAACACGATCCGCGGATCGTAGCCGCGGTGCGACTCGAGCAGGCTGCCCGAGTGATCGGAGCTGGAGTCGAAGGCGGGCATGCGGACAGCGGGGGTCAGGCGAGACTCTCGCGATCAACCCGGCAAAGGACGAGGGCCCGCGCCTGCAGCGCGAAGAACCACGGCGCGAGGAGCGTGAGCGCCACCTGCGAGACGAGCAGATCGACCAGCAGCCGCGGCCAGATCTCCGCCGGGGCGGGCGAGAGATGAACCTGGCTGAAGGAGAACACGAGGAAGAGCCCGAGGTTGGCGAGCAGGGCGACGACGACCCGCGAGGCGGTATCATCCCGCGGGATGCGATCGCGAATATGAAACACGCTGATGTGCGCCGCCGCAAACAGCAGCGCGTGCGTTCCGAACAGGCTCGCCGGACTTGTGGCATCGCAAAGCAGCCCGCCCATGATGGAAGCGCCGAGACCGGGGCCGAGCGGTTGGGTGAGCGCGGCGAAGGCGACGTAGAGTCCACCGACAAACAGGTAGAGATGCACGCCGGTCAGGCTGTGGTTCGCCTGGGCGACCACGGTCCAGAGGAGGAGCAGGGCTCCGGCGATGACGAGCGCGCGCCGCATGTCAGTCGTGGTGGAGCGGTACGAGCACCGTGACCTCGGTCAGGGCGCTGAGCCGCTCGTCGAGTCGAACCTCGCCGGATTGAAAGAGCCCGTCCGCGCCGAGTTCCAGCTTCGTGATGACGCCGAGCGTCAAGCCCGCGGGAAACACGCCGAGTCCCGAGGTGACGAGGCGCTTCGTCACGTTGCGATTCGCGATGACATCGAGCGGGACAAATTCGACCACCGCGGTCGGCGCGCCGAAGGTCGGATTGACGCCGCCCTGGAAGCTGATCGGCCGGGTGTCGCCCTCGACGACGCCCACGAGCCGCAATTCCGGGCTGCTGAGCAACTCGACGACTGCCGTCGTGGCGTGGACTTCGGTGACGCGGCCGACGACGCCGCCGGTGAAGATGACCGGCGCACCGACGGGAATCCCGAAGTTCTTCCCTTTTCGAATCACCAACCGCTGCCACCAACCGGAGAGTTCACGGCGCGCGACCCGCGCATGTTCGTAGCGGAAGTCCGTGAACGACGGCAGCGCGAGGAGTTCCTGCAGCCGGCCAATTTCCCCCTGCAGCGTGGTGTTCTGCTGCACAGCGAGTTCATAGGAGGCGTTCAGCCGGGCGAGATCGCGGCCCGCCTCGATCAACTCGCGATTCGAATGCATCCGCAGCGCCCAATATTCCTGCAGGTCGCGCGCGTAGGAGGCCGCGATCGTCAATGGTGCCGTCAGTTCGAAGAAGGTGGCGCGCGTGAACCTCTTGATGGCCGTCGGGATCAGCAGCCACATCAGGACGACCAATCCCAGGGTCACGAACGGTCGGGCTTGATCGAAACGTTTGGAGGGCACGGGGTCAGGAAGTAACTGGCAGCCGAGACCCGGGCGCAAGCGGCCGTTCGGCTCCGCTGGCTTTAATCACGCTCGCTGGACGCTCCGGGAGGGTGCTCCCGCCGGCGCCGCTCAGGCATTCTGCATCAACCACGACAGGTCGTTGAGCACGGCCCCGGTGCCGTTGGCCACCGCGGACAGCGGATCGTCCGACACCGTGACGGGCAGGCCCGTCTTTTCACTCAGGAGCTTGTCGATGCCGCGAATCAGCGCGCCGCCACCGGCCATCACAAAGCCGCGGTCCACGAGATCGGCGGAGAGTTCCGGCGGGCAGCGCTCGAGCGTGACACGCACGGCGTCGACGATCGAAGCAATCGTGTCGGCCAGGGCCTCGCGAATTTCCTGGGAGGTGATGTGAATCGTCTTTGGCAGGCCGGCGACCGAGTCGCGACCCTTGACCTCCATCGCGAGTTCCTCGTCCAGCGGATAGGCCGAGCCGACGCGCATCTTGATCTCTTCCGCCGTGCGCTCGCCGATCAGCAGGTTGTAGGCGCGCTTCATGTAATCGATGATCGCGCTGTCGAGCTCGTCGCCGGCGACGCGAATCGATTTTGAAAATACGATGCCGTTCAGGGAGATGATCGCGATCTCCGTGGTGCCGCCGCCGATGTCCACGATCATGTTCGCCGCCGGTTCGTCGATCGGCAGGCCCACGCCGATGGCCGCGGCCATCGGTTCGGGAATGGTGATGACATCGCGGGCGCCGGCGTGCATGGCCGACTCCTTGACCGCGCGCTTCTCGACCTCGGTGATGCCGGAGGGAATCGCGATCACGACGCGGGGCGGGGCGCGAAAGCCGCTGGAAACCTTGCGGATGAAATAACGCAGCATCGCCTCGGTGACGTCGAAGTCGGCGATGACACCGTCCTTCATCGGACGGATGGCGGTGATGTTGCCGGGGGTGCGGCCCAGCATGCGCTTGGCCTCGTCACCCACCGCGCGAACCTTGCGGCTGACCGTGTCGAGGGCGACGACGGACGGCTCCCGCAGAACGATGCCCTTGTCCTTGACGTAAACGAGCGTGTTGGCCGTACCCAGATCGATCCCGATGTCGTTCGAGAAGTAGCCGAAAATGTTCGCCATGATTTGGTGGTAAGGGCTGCGTCTCCGCCGGCGGAAACGAATCGGCGGGGCGGAAAAGTGTCAACGAGCGAAATGGGCGGGGAGGGGCGCGCGCGACGGAAATCGGGACGGATGCGCTCGCGAGTCGGGTGGGCGCAGCCGGGGAGTCGATGGTTTGACGACACGGACGTGACGGCACGCCACTTTCAACCGCCGGCTGTCAGGACGCTTGACCCTGGGGGGACTTGTTCCCGTCTTCGGAGAGCAGCGCCCCATGCACGGATTCAATTTCATCCAGGATTTGGCGGTCATCCTCGTGGTGGCGGTGATCGTCGGCTGGGTCTGCCAGCGGATTGGGCTTTCCATCATTGTCGGGTTTCTCGCCGCCGGCATGGTGGTCGGGCCGCACACGCCGCTGGCGCTCGTCCCGGACGTCGAGCGAATCGAGACGCTGGCCCAGATCGGCCTCGTGTTCCTGATGTTCTCGATCGGGCTGCAGCTGAGCCTGCGCAAGATGCGGCGACTCGGTCTCTCGCTGCTGTTCGCGACCTTTGCTGGTGCCGTCATCGTCTATCAGTTGTCGCGGCTCTTTGCCGTGACGATGGGCTGGAGCGCGCGGGAGGGCCTCTTTCTCGCGGGCATGCTGATGGTTTCGTCGTCCGCGATCATCAGCAAGATTCTCCATGAAACCGGGGCGAATCACGAGCGAACCGGCCAGCTCGCGATGGGCGTGGCCGTGCTCGAGGACATCGTGGCCGTGGTGATGCTGACGGTGCTCAACTCCATCATCCACCTGGAGAAGGGCGGCAGTGCCCACGTGCCCGCGACCCTGCTCATGCTGGGCGCATTTGTCGTCCTCGCGGGCATCGCTGGTTTGCTGCTCGTCCCGTGGCTGCTGAAGCGGATGAGCATCGCGGCGGACGAGGAGCTGCAGACGCTCGGCATTGCGGGCCTGCTTTTCGGTCTCGCGGTCGTGGCCCAGACGGCGGGCTATTCCCTCGCGCTGGGCGCATTCCTGCTGGGAACGATCGTGGCGGAGACGCCGCACCGGCATCAGGTGGAGCGCATCTTCGAAGGCATGCGCGACGTGTTCAGCGCGGTGTTCTTCGTGGGCATTGGCATGCAGATCGACGCGCGGGACCTGTGGCGCGAGGCCTTCGTCATTTTGGGCGTGTCGGTCTTCACCCTCCTGGCGCGGCCGCTGGCGGTCACGACGGGACTCGTCCTGATTGGCACCCGGTTGAAGGATGCGTTGCGCACCGGCGTGACAGCGACGCCGATCGGCGAATTTTCGTTCATCATCGCGCAACTCGGAGTGGGAGCAGCAGTGGTGCCGGCGAGGTTCTATCCGCTCGCGGTCGGCGTCTCGCTGGTCACGACCCTGCTCGCGCCTGTGCTGACGCGGCGTTCGGAAAAGATCGCCACGGTCATCCAATCGCGGGAGCCGCGCTGGCTGGCGGACTGGCTGAGAGCCTACCATGGCTGGCTCGAGCGGCTCCAGTTGCGGCGGTCGCGGAACCTCCTCTGGCAGCTTTCGCGAAAGCGCGTGATCCAAATCAGCGTGGGCGGCCTCTTCGTCACCGGCGTGGTCGTGTTTTCGCAGCAGCTCTTCGAGATGACGGAGGCCTGGCTGGGCACGAACTGGCTGTTTCCGCACGGGCTCGAGATCGTGTTCTGGACCGTGCTGGTCCTCGTCATCCTCGCGCCCTTGGTGGCCATCTGGCGCAATCTCTCGGCCATGGCGATGGTCTACGCCGAGATCTCCACCCGGGGCCAGGAGCACGCGAAGCGGCTGCGACCGTTGATTGAAACCGGCATCAAGATCGGCTGGGGCGGCATGATGTACCTCTGGCTGTCATCGATTTTGCCGGCTGAAGGCACGGCGAAGTGGCTGCTAGTCTCGACCGCCGTCCTTGCGGTGGTCGCGCTCGTGCTGTTGCGGCGGAAGCTCATCTACTGGCACAGCGAGATGGAGGTGGAGATTCTCAGTGTGATTGAGACGGCGGACGAAAAAATGACGGCGACGACCGCGCCGTGGCTGCAGCCGCACATGGAGTGGAACCTGCACATGATCGACTGCACGCTGCCGGACCTGGCGGATTGCCAGGGCAAGAAAATCGCCGACCTGGATCTGCGGGCGCGGTTTGGCTGCGCCGTGGTCGGGATCGAACGACAGGGCTTCATGATCACGCTGCCGCCACCGGACTCGGTGCTTTATCCGCGCGATCGCGTCCTCCTGCTCGGCACAACCGAACAGGTGCGGGCGGGAAAGAAATCCCTGAGCGAAGTCTCGGGCGCGCCGATGGCGGACTCGGTTTTCGAGGATGTACGGATGGAGGCGCTGACGGTTCCGTCGTGGAGCCGGGCCGCCGGCCGGACGCTGCTGGAACTTTCCCCGGCGAAGAATCACGGCGTGCAGGTGGCAGGCATCCACCGGGGAGGTCTGCGGATTCTGAACCCGAGCGCCCAGGAAGGGCTGCGCGCCGAGGACGAGGTTTTGGTTCTCGGCACCCCGGTCGAGATCGCCGGCTTCAAGGAGTGGCTGCGCGAGCGGCCGGAGGAAGCGATCGACTCAAAGACGGCTTGAGCGCCCCGCCGTTGGCGGCGGCCTGCGCGGGCACAAAAAAAACGCGCCTCGAAAGGCGCGTTGAAAGTTGAACCGTATTCCGACGCTCAGGCTGTCGGGGTCTTGGCCGCGGGCGGCGGGGCGGCCGGGGTTTCGATCTTCTTCACTTCGGCGACCTTCTCTTCCTCGGCCATTTCCTTGGAGGCCTTCTTGAATTCCTTCACGGACTGCCCGAGACCCTTGGCCAAACCCGGCAGTTTCGAACCTCCGAAGAGGACGAGGAGGATGATCAGGATTACGATCAGCTCCGGAGCGCCGAGACCGAACATGCCGGCGGCGAAGTGGACGGGAAGAGTGGTCATGGTGGAGGGAACGTAGGCAGGGCTTTTGGACTGTAAAGAGGGAAAGCGGCGCTGCTGCCGAGGGTGCCACGCAAACTGTACGCGCCGGCAATCCGGTTTGAAACAGAAGCGAAGGAAGGCCCGCGCTCCGGTTACAACTTCGGCATCGGGAAGCCGAGTCCGCCGGGGAGGCTGCCTTGCGGGACGGAGCCCGGCGGGCGGGCGGTGGCGGCGACCTTGAGCAGGTTCTGCGCGTTGTCGATTTGCTCGGCGTCGAAGAAGCCGTGGAGCTGGCGGATACGCGTCGGATGACGCATTTTCCGCAGCGCCTTGGCCTCGATCTGACGAATGCGTTCGCGGGTGACCTTGAACTGCTTGCCGACCTCCTCGAGCGTGCGGCTGTAGCCGTCGACCAGGCCGAAGCGCAGGGAAAGAACGCGGCGCTCGCGCTCCGTCAGCGTGTCGAGCACGTCGATGATCTTTTCCCGCAGCAGCGAGTAGGCGGTCATGTCGTACGGATTCTCCGCCGACTTGTCCTCGATGAAATCGCCGAAGCTGGTGTCGTCGCCGTCGCCGACGGGAGACTGCAGCGAGATGGGCTGCTGCGCCATCTTCATGATTTGCTGCACGCGCTCGACGGGCAGGTTCATCTCGTCCGCGACCTCGTCGGGTGTCGGCTCGTGGCCGTATTCCTGCAGGAGCTGCTTCTGCACCTGCATGACCTTGTTCAAGGTCTCGATCATGTGGACCGGGATGCGGATGGTCCGCGCCTGGTCGGCAATCGAGCGGGTGATGGCCTGGCGAATCCACCAGGTGGCGTAGGTGGAGAACTTGTAGCCGCGGCGGTACTCGAACTTCTCGACGGCCTTCATCAGGCCCATGTTGCCCTCCTGAATCAGGTCGAGGAAGGAGAGGCCGCGGTTGGTGTATTTCTTCGCGATCGAGATCACGAGACGGAGGTTGGCCTCGACCATTTCGGTCTTCGCCTTGTGAGCCTCCCGGACGTGAACCATCGTCTGCGCGACCACGCGCTGGAGCTCGACCGGCGCGATCCGCTGCTGCATCTCGATCTGGCGGAGCCGCGCGTGGATCGCCTTCGTGTCGATGGAGGCGTCCTTCTTGGTCTTCGGGTGCTTGGCGCGATCGAGCTGGTGATGGCACTGCTCAATCTCGTCGATCACGGGCCGGAGCTGCTCGAGGTATTCCTCGTAGACCTTCAGCTTGAAATAGAACTTCGAGAAGAAGCTGCGCAGGACATTCTCGCGCTTCCGGAATTTCGCGTGGACGCGCTTCTTGTCGGCCTCGCCCTTGGCGTGCAGGTATTCGTCCCACGCCTCGGCGACGGAGCCCTCGGACTTCTGCGTATTCTCGACCAGCTTCGGCAGCGTCTTGAAGTAGCCCTCGCGCGAGTCGATTTTCTTGTCGATGACGATGCGGTCGAAGCGCTCCTCGCGATTGAGCAATTTGGCGCCGAGGTTGCCGATGTGCGCACCGATGGCGGCGGCCTCGAAGAGGGCTTCCTGAGCCTTGAGTTCCGCCGTCTCGATCCGCTTCGAAATCTCCACTTCCTGCTCGCGCGTCAGCAGCGGGACCTGGCCCATCTGCTTGAGATACATCCGGACCGGATCGTCGAGGATGTCATTCTGGGAAGTGCGGGACTCTTCCTCCTCCGCCTCTTCCATCCGCTGCTTGTAATCCTCGACCTGATCCGGCTCGAGAATCTCGATCTCGAGGTTCTGCAGAATCGAAAGGACGTTATCGATCTCCTCCTGGTTCTCGACCGACTCCGGAAGCGCCTCGTTGATGTCGTCGAAGGTCAGGTAGCCCTGCTCCTTGGAAAGACGGATTAGGTGCCGGATCTTGTCGTTGATGCCTCCCGCCGGAATATCCGGACCGGTTGCGCCCTCGGGAGTGGCCGCGGTGGTTTTCGCGAGGACTGCCTCGACGGCTTCGGACTGGGCGGAATCGGGTGAGGCGGACTTGGCTTTACGCGGCATGTGAGGGAGAGGCGACCGAGCGAATGGCGAAGAACGGAATCGTCAAACGACCGCCGCCAAAATCAGGGGCTGGCGGAGCTGGCGTTGGATTTCAGAACGTTCTTTCAAGAGTGAAATTGGGTCAGATTCAATGTCCGCAGTGCCATTGGCCAAAGCAAGTTCTATTTGCCGCAGCCGGGGCTCCAGAGACCGCGCTCGCAGTTGCCGCAGACCCTCTTGGGCAACTTTCACCGGATCGTCGATCTTGGGGGTTTCGAAGCGAAGCGTTGCGACCAGCGATCGCTCCTCTTCGGTTTCAAGCAGCGGGTCGATATGCTCACAACCCGGCCAGGTGGCGTGTTCGAATTCGGCGAGAAAGCGATTCAGCAGGACGCCCGCGGAATGGCTGACATCGACCCAGTCGGCTCGGAGGGCGTGACTTAGCGGCGTTCCGAGTGACTCGAAGTGGAGAAGGAGCATCAGCAGATGATGCTCTGGCGTGTGGGCGAGCCCGGATCCGGCGACAGCGGCGGATCCGCTGTTCGTCTCGATCTCGGCTTCGGAGTTGTCGGCGGGTTCGGACGCGACCGGCCGGGCGGCGGCCTGGCGGGCCTGACGTTGCAGGAACGTTTGAAAATCCTTCTGCACGGCGGCGAGCGGCAGTCGGAGGTGGCCGGCGGCCTCGCCGATGAACTCCGCCCGCACGACTTCGCTTTCGGCGGCGGCGATCACTTCGTAGACCGACTGGGCGCTGCGCGCCTTGGCTTCGGGCGACGCCGCCGCGGGCGCGGGAAGGGCGGTGCGACAGGCAAAGGCCATTGCGGACTCCGCGTGGCTGCGCACCTCGTCATACGCCGCGAGGCCGCGTTCCAGGAACAAAAGGTCCGGATCCACCTTGGCCACGCCTGCCGAGCTGAGAAAGCGGATCTCGAGGCCCGCGCGGACTGCCATCGGCAGAAAGCGGAGGGCGGCCTTCTGTCCGGCGGTGTCGCTGTCGAAGAAGCATTCGACCTGGGAGTGATAGCGCCGCAGCAGCACGAGCTGACTCTCGGTAATCGAGGTGCCTTGCGGCGCGATCGCGGTCTTAAGGCCGACGCTCCAGCAGCGCAGGGCATCGAGCTGGCCCTCGACGAGCACGAACGGCTTGCCCTCGCCGACGTTGGTCCGCGCGCGGTCGAGGTTGAAGAGCAGATTGCCCTTCGTGAAAATCGGCGTCTCGGGCGAGTTGACGTACTTCGCCTCGCGCGCCGGATCGTCCGCCGGGGTGAGATCAGTCTGCCGGGCGGTGAAGGCGACCACGCGACCCTGATGGTCCCGAATCGGGATCATCAGCCGTCCCCGAAAACGCGGCCGCAGTGCGCCAAGGGTGATTTGCGCGTCGTCGTAGATGAAAAACAGTCCGCAGCGCCGCAGCGCCTCCTCGGAAAATTTCTTCCGGAGCAGCAGCGCACCGAGCCCGCTGCCCTGTGCATCGGCGGCCCCGATTTTGAACTCGTCCGCAAGTTCGGGCGTGAACCGGCGCTTTTCGATCCAGAGCTGGCGCATGTAGTCGCCGGTCGCATCGGCGGCCTTGAACGCCTGATGAAAATGCTCCGTGGCCTGCTCATGAAGGTCGAACAGTTCCTGCCGGAGCGATCGTTCCTCCCGGCTCGGACCGCCGGTGCCTTCCTCGTACTCGATCACGATGCCGAACCGCTTGCCGAGGGCTTCGATGGCCTCGCTGAAGTTGAGTTGCTCGGTCTCGCGGACGAAGGTGATTACGTCGCCCGCCTTCCCGCAGCCGAAGCATTTGTAGAACCCCTTGTCGGAATCGACGTGGAAGGACGGCGACTTCTCGTTGTGAAACGGGCAGAGCCCCTTGAGCCGCGTGCCGCCGGCCTTGCGCAGTGTGACGACCCGACCCACGACATCCGCGAGGTTCACGCGCAGCTTCAAGTCGCGGACGCAGGTGGGTTTGATGACGGGCATGAACGGAGCAGCGATCGGCGGCGAAGACTCCCGGACCGGGACGGTGCGCGCGGCGAAGAATGCACTTTCAACTCGCACTGGTGGCTGTCAAGTTTCGCGGCTTCCGAGGAAACTTCCTCCGATAATACGCGACCAACACGACATGCGCCTGCTTCTCGCCATCCTGCTGGGTTCGACCTTTTTGGGCGCTTTCGCCCGGGCTGCGGATCCCGCGGCGACCCAGCCGGAGGCGCCCGTGTGGCAGGCGCGGCTCTCCGGTTTTGACGAGGCCGCCTACCAGCAGATGGTGGAGAAAATGATCGCGGAGTTCGAGCGCTCCACCGGCAAACGCCTGATCCCCGGGGGGAAGCGACGGGTCGGTCTCAAAATTTACGCGGACTCCGGTCCGGGCATGGCCACGCCGGTGCCGCTGGTGAAGGCCGTGATCAACGCCCTGACGCGGCGCGGCTTCAGCAATCAAGGCATCTTCCTCGTCGGGCTCAACGCGCTCCGGTTGCGCATGACCGGCTATCTGCCGTCGCTGGTTTCCGGCGAAACGCCCTTTGCCGGCAACCCCGTCTACGTGCTCGAGTCCGGTCGGTATTACGATCCGATCTGGTTCTACGACTCGCCGCTGCCGCAGCGTTTCGACCCGATTTTTGCCGAACAGCAGACCAAGGGCGTTTCGAACACGTCGACCAAGGACGAGGACCGCAAGAGCTTCCTGGCGACGCCGCTGTTTCTCGACGCCGACTTCTGGATCAACCTTCCGGTCTACACCGACCACCCGACCCTCGGCATCAACGGGGCGCTGGTGAATGCGACCCTGTGGAATGCGTCGAACACGGCGCGTTTCTTCCGTTCGCCCGGCAACGCCCCTGCGGCGGTGGCGGAAATGAGCGCGATTCCCGAACTGCGGCAGACGTGGATGTTCACGCTCGCCAGCCTGCAGCACTACCAGTTCATCGGCGGTCCGTTCTTCAATTCTCTCTATTCGGCGTCCGAGCCGGTGATGTGGCTGAGCACGGATCCGGTGATGATGGACTCGCTGGCCCGCGACCGCATCAACAAGCATCGGAGACTCGGCGGATTCGAACCGGTCGACGAGGAAATCCGGACGCTGGAGTTCGCCGAGACGCTCGGCGTCGGTTCGACCCGGACGAAGAACGTCAAAATGATCGAGGTGCCTTGAATCCGGCGGCTCGAGGAAATTACCACTTGCGGCCCTTCAGCGGCTTCCGCCCAATAGACCCAACTCTCCGCGAATGACTTCCGCTGCCTACCTTCCCTTTGTGATCCAGGCGGTCCTGGCCGCGGCCATTACCGGCGGCGTGATTGCGGCCAGCCATCTGTTCGGCCAGCGGGCGCACGGTTCGAAGATCAAGGATTCCGCCTACGAGTGCGGCGTGCCGGCCGAAGGCGTGATTCACACGCGGTTCTCGGTGAAGTTTTACCTCACCGCGCTCCTGTTCATGCTCTTCGATCTCGAAGTCGTGATCCTGATCCCGTGGACGTTTATTTATCGGGAGTTCCTCGCGGCCAACATCTCGATTCTCGGACCGATCATGTTCTTCCTCGGGGTGTTGATCCTGGGGCTGATCTACGAAATCAAGAAGGGCGCCTTGCAGTGGGAGAAGTGACCGCGCGCCTCTCGCGCGGCCTGACCAAAACGGACTGATCCATGCGGCTCGATCGCATCATTGCCCGCGGCCGGATTGTTGATCTGAAGAGCCTCGATCTCGAGGGCGCCCTGCAGGAACTGCTCGACGTCTCCGTCGAGAAGTTTGCCGACCTGAAGCCGGAGGCCCTGCTTAAGGGGCTCCTCGCGCGGGAAGGCACAATGACGACCTACCTCGGGCACGGCGTCGCCCTGCCGCACGTCCGGGTGAAGATGAAGCGCCGGTACGTCCTGGCCATCGGCCGCAGTCGCGTCGGCATCCGGCACGATGGCGCGATGGCCGACGAGCGGGTGCATCTGATTGTGATGCTGATCGCCGGCGAGAACGCCCGCGACTACCTGCAAGTCCTCGCCTCGATTGCGCGGCAGGTGAAGGACAAGGAACTCGTCGAGGGTCTGATCAACGCGTCCGATCTCGATGCCCTGCATGAGCGCCTCGTAGGCGGTTTCGGCGGGCTTCGTGCCGTCGAAGTGCAGCAGAGCCGGGTCAACCGGCTGATGTTTCGCGAGGCGGAGCGGGTGGCGCTGGGCGCGGCTTGCAGTGCCGTGGTGATTTTCGGCGATGTCTTTATTGGCGGCCTCCAGCCCGGCACGGTCCGTTCCAAGCTGAAGACGATTCTCGTGACACGCACCGCGATCGAGAGCAGCGAGGATGGCGAGTACAGTTACACGATTCAGGTCCGCTCGTTTTCGAATCAGCGGCTCGCGCAGTTGCGCAGCGCCATGCTCGTCGCCCTCACGCGCGGCGTGGTGAAGTTCACCGATCGCATCTGCTGCGTGGGCGGCATCAGCGGGAGCAACCAGTTCGACACCCTCGTGGTGGTCGACATCGAGCGTGAGTTCCAGACGCTGCTCACCGGCTCGACGGCGGACCTGCTGCCAGCCGACGTGAAGCCCGAGGTGCTCGAACGGGTGATCGCCGTGGCCACGGAACTCGCCGTCGAAGGCCGCGAGGGCCGGCCCGTCGGCTGCCTGTTCGTGGTGGGCGACGACGAGAAGGTCGGCTCGCTGTCCAAGCCGCTCGTGCTGAATCCGTTTTACGGCTACAAGGAGGAGGACCGGAACATCCTCAATCCCTTCATGGACGAGACGGTGAAGGAGTTTTCGTCCATCGATGGCGCGTTCATCATTCGGGGCGACGGGGTGGTGGAGTCCGCGGGCAGCCTGATTCAGGCCACGGACAGCACGCATGAGCTTCCCGGCGGACTCGGCAGCCGGCACGCGGCCGCGGCGGCCATCAGCGTCGCGACGAACTGCATCTCGATTGTCGTCTCCTCGAGCACCGGTCAGGTCACGCTCTTCCGCCGCGGCGTCATGTTGCCGCTGACAGAAAAGCGCCGCTGAGCCGTTAATTGAAAACGCGCAAGAAGACTGGCGTATTTTTTCAGGCCCAACCCGCGCTGCTCACGAAATGGTGTGAATCGCCTATCATTCTGAGCGAAGCGAAGAATCCACGCGGGCGCTTACTTCGAGGGCATGGATTCTTCGCTTCGCTCAGAATGACAAATTAGTTTTTTCGACTTGTGCCCCGGTCTCTAACCCTGCGGGCCCCGACTGAAATGCGGGCATGGCAACGGCACGGCGCCCAGCGCCGGCGCGTCAGCGGCCGGGCATCCCGGGCATCATGCCCTTCATCATCCCGCCCATGTCGAATTTCTGGTAGCCTGCGGGCGGGGTGAAAAGCGTGTCGGGCAGCGACTTCTTTTCGAGCGCGGTCACCTCCATGCGGAAGCTTTCCTTCCCGTCCTTCTCGTGGCCGACGACGCGCAGGGGAAAGAGTTCCTTGCCCGCGAGGGCGCGTTCCCACGCCTGCGGGGCGTCCCCGCCGCGCTTCCCGCCCATCGGCCCGCCGCCCCGTGCCATCATGAAGGTGCCCAGGCCCTCCGCGAGCCAGAGGTCCGTTTTGCCCTCGGCGGAAGTGGCCACGTACTTCTCGGCCGCATACCCGAGAATGGTTTCCTTCTCGCCGGTCTTCTCGAGGGTGGCGTCCTCGCCCTTCCTGCCCGGCCCAGCCGCTCCGGGCTCGGGCATCGCCATCGTCATGTACATCTTCTGCTCGTCCATGAGCATCGTCGTTTCTTTCCTGGTCAGATCCATGATCATTCCGCCCATTGCCTTCTGGCCGGGCATTTCCACGCGGATCTTGTCGCCTTTGATTTGGTAGGAGAGTTCCTGCGGTTGTCCGCGGGCGGACGACATCTTGAAGGCCACGCGGCCTTCGAAGCCCGCGGCGGTGACGGTGACCGGAGCAAGCGCGACACAGACGATCAGGGTGGAGAGGGATTTTTTCATGGCCCGATTCTGCCGAAATGCGGTTGGGCTGCAACGGGACTTTAGCCCACCCGCTCTGCGGAGCGGGCCTCACCGGTTGCGAGGAGGCGCCTGGCGTCGGCTTTCGCGGCTTGCCAGCCCCGCCGGGGCCGACTGGATTCCGCGCATGGCTCTTTATGGTTCCCTCGCGACGCTGCGCCAACAGGCCCCCAAGACGGAAGTCTTCGCGGCCGCTTTCGCCTATCTGGAAGAGTTGACCCGTCCTGGGTCTGCGGCGGGCGAACGCGCGCGGAGCGTGGCGGCCGGCAAGGTGGGAAAGATCGATCTCAGTCTCGGCGCCTTCTCCCTGGAGCAGGCGTACGAGACCAAGGTGCGCGCCGATGGCTTCTTTGAGTCCCATCGCCGTTATATCGACCTGCAGTTCGTCCTCGAGGGCGAGGAACTGCTTGAGGTCGCCGACATCAGCCGGATGAAGGTCCGGGCGCCGTACGATGCGGAGCGTGACCTGATCACCTACGAGGATTCGGCTGACGTGTCGCTGCTGCGTTTGTTTGCCGGTGAGGCGGCGATTTTCTTTCCGGAGGACGTGCATATGCCGACGCTCCGGATCCGGAGCGCTCCGGTGCTGGTGCACAAGTGCGTCATTAAGCTGCCCGTCGGCTAGACTGCCCGCCTCCGCGGGAGAAATCGACGGCGGCAATGAGCCGCTTCGCTGCATGAATTACCGCCATCACTTCCATGCCGGCAATTTCGCGGATGTGATGAAGCACGCCCTGCTCG
Source organism: Opitutia bacterium (assembly GCA_947472765.1). GTDB lineage: Bacteria > Verrucomicrobiota > Verrucomicrobiia > Opitutales > Opitutaceae > ER46. Next base: position 13,097 of record CANJCM010000007.1, on the reverse strand, counting down.
TGCGGCTGGTCCGCGCGCTGCAGAAGAAGGAAAAAGGGTTCCTCTATCTCGACACCCATGCGGGCCGCGGCGGTTACGATCTCGACGCGGCGGCGACGGGCGATTCCCAGGCGCGTCGGCCGGAATGGCCCGAAGGCATCGGCCGGGTGCAGGCGCGAACCGACGTGCCGGCTGACCTGGCGGAATATGTGGGCCTGGTGCGGGAGCATGATCGGCGACAGGGCAACATCGCCGCGGGCCTTCGCTTCTATCCCGGTTCCCCCCTCCTGCTGCGCGAGTTGGCCCGGCCCCAGGATCGACTCGTGCTCTGTGAGAAGCATCCCGAGGAGCATGACGCGCTGGAGCGGATCATGAGTCTGGCTCTACGAGCGTCGGTGCAACTGGCCGATGGCTATCAAGCGTTGCGGGCCTTCCTCCCGCCGACGGAGCGACGGGCTTTGATTCTGATCGATCCGCCGTTCGAGTCGCCCACTGAGTTTGCCGACCTGGTCCGGGCGCTGCGGGGGGCGTGGGAGCGTTTTCCGACCGGCGTCTTCGCGGTGTGGTATCCGCTGACGGAGCGCGCCCGGGTGGACGAGTTTTTGCTGGCGGTTCGCGACGCGAAATCGCCGCCGGCCCTGACCGCTGAACTGACGGTCGCGGGCGAACGCTCGGCGATCAAGATGCGGGGCTGCGGGCTGCTCGTGTTGAATCCCCCCTGGCAGTTCGATGTGGAGGCCCGGTCGATCCTCGCCTGGCTCGCCCCGGTGCTCGCGCAGGAACCGGGCGGCACGGGCCGCGTCGACTGGCTCGTGCCGGCGGCGTAGTTACTTGTCCGCGGCGGCAGGCAGATTTCGCTGCAGTACCTCGGCAAGCAGTTCGAAGCGCACGGGCTTGCTCAGGAAGTCATCCATTCCCGCGGCGAGACAAGCCTCACGCACGTGGGTGCTCGCGTTGGCGGTGAGGGCGATGATCGTGAGCGGCTTGCCCGCCAGCTTCGCGCGGATCTGTCGCGTTGCCTCCATGCCGTCGATGCCGGGCAACTGGCAGTCCATCAGCACCACGTCGAAGGTCTCGGACGTGGCGGTGGCGATGGCGATCTCGCCGTCCGGCGCGAAGGTCGGCGTGATGTTCATCTTCTTGAGGAAGAGGTCGATCACCTGACGGTTGACCGAGTCGTCCTCGACCACCAGCACGCGGCCGTTGAGGGTCGGAGTGACAAAGCGCGGCGCCTCGGTCGGCATGTTCGGGGCGCTCATCTCCGGGAGCTTGCAGGGCAGGAGGAGTCGGAAAGTGGATCCCTGGTTGATCGCGCTCTGGACTTGGATCGCGCCGCCCATCGCCTGCGCGAGTCGCATGGAGATCGCCAACCCGAGTCCCGTGCCGCCGTAGCGGCGGCTCATCGAGGTGTCCGCCTGCGTGAACGGGCGGAAGAGTCGCTCGAGCGCGGCGGAGTCGATGCCGATGCCCGTGTCGGTCACGGCGAACTGCATCACGGCCTTGGACGCACTCCGCTCGATGCACTGCACGTTCAATTCGACCCGGCCCTTCTCGGTGAACTTGATCGCGTTGGAGCAGAGGTTGACGAGGATCTGCCGGAGGCGCGTCGCGTCGCCGATGATTGCGCCCGGGAGGTTGTCGCCAATCTTGAGATCGAACTGGAGCCCCTTGTCGCGGGCGCGAGCCAGCATCAGGTCGCCGACGGCCCGGGCGGTCGTGCCCGGCGGGAACGGTGCGTGCTCGAGTTCGAGCCGCCCCGCCTCGATCTTCGAGAAGTCGAGCACGTCGTTCAGCAGGAGGAGAAGCGACTCTGCGGAGTCGGACGCCGTCTTCAGATAGCTGCGCTGCTCGGTTGAGAGTTGGGTGTCACGAACGACGCGCAACATGCCGAGCACACCGTTCATCGGCGTCCGGATTTCGTGACTGATCGTCGCCAGGAACTCGCCCTTGGCCCGGCTGGCGGACTCGGCCCGTTCACGGGCTTCCTGCAGCTCCGCCTCGCGCGAGTCGCGGCGGACGTTCTCCGCCTGCAGCTCGACTGCCAGCGCTTCACGCTCAAACCGGGCCACCAGCGCGTTGGAAAGGGTGAGGTGGTTGTGCCGTGCCGCCCAAATCGTGTAGCACATGAAGTAGGAGAGGCAGAGGCCGAGAACCGTGCCGGACCAGTCCGCATCGACAAAATAGCGAACCGCCATGGGCGCGACCATGACGACGACGTAGATGACGCTGCCCTTTTTGAGCGGGAGCAGCATCCGCAGAGACGCCGTCGCGAGTCCTGCCACGAGGAGCACATGCGCCATCCGGAGTGCACCTGGCTCGTGCAGGGCGGGAAAGAGCCACGAGGTGGCGCCCCAGCCGATTGCGGTGAGGGAGGTTGAGATGACGTAACGCAGACCCCAGGGAGACTGCTCGCCCTCAGCATTCTCGGAGGCCACCGGCTTGAAGACGCGGGCGAGCCAGAATCTCCACCCAATGGTCAGCGCCATATAGGCGAGCCACCAAACGAGCTTCATGCTGGGCGCCTCGGTGGCGACGACCAGGGCGAAGGCCGCCGCCGTGCCGGTCGAAATCCACGTCCCCACGGCCAGTTCGCGATAGGCGATCCGGACGAGTTCAACCCGCGTGCGAATCTCGATCGGATGATCGCGTCCCCGGGTCGCCGCGGCGCTCGGCTCTGGCAGGGTGACGGCGGGTCTGATAGGCTCGCTGGGTGTCATGGAATCGGACGGAGTGACCGGGAGAATGTGACCGACGCGCAAATTGGCGAGAGCCTCCCTGGGCCACAATCACTTATCGGCACCCACCGCGGTCGCCGCCGGCAGCCGGCGCTGCAGGGCTTCGGCTAGCAACTCCACGCGGACTGGTTTGGTTAGAAACTCATTCATGCCTGCGGCGAGGCACGCGGCCCGATCCTCTTTGCTCACATTCGCGGTCAGAGCCAGAATTGGCAGGCTGGCGTTCGGGTGGCGGGCACGAATCCGACGCGTGGCTTCCAGCCCGTCCACACCGGGCAGGTGACAGTCCATCAGGATGGCATCCCAAGGCTCGTTCAATGCGAGCTCGACGGCCGCGAGGCCGTCTTCGGCCAAGCCCGTCTGCAGTCCCATTTGCTTGAGGAAATGTCCGATCACCCGCTGGTTCACGCGGTCGTCCTCGACGACGAGCACCCGGCCGTGGAGCTTCGGTGCAGTGTAGCGGGGTTCGGCGCCGGCATTGCCCGGGCTGGTGGCCGCCGCGGCCCGCGGGAAACGCACGCTGAATTCGAAGATTGAGCCCTGGCCCGCCTCGCTTCGTACCTCGAGCCTCGAGCCCATCCCTTCGACGAGCTTCTGCGAGATCGCCAGGCCGAGGCCGGTGCCGCCAAAGCGCCGGCTCATCGAGGAGTCGGCCTGCGTGAACGGACTGAAGATTCGCTGCTGCGTGGCGGCGTCGATGCCAATGCCGCTGTCGATGACCGAGAAGTGCAGGGTCGCGGAGTTGGCTTCGGCGGCTTCGGACGCGATCCGCATGACCACCCGGCCCTTTTCGGTGAACTTGATGGCGTTGCCGAGAAGATTGAACAGCACCTGCCGCAGCCGCGTGGGATCGCCCATCACGCCCACCGGCAGGTTGGGATCGAGTTCGATGACGAACTCAAGGCCCTTGCCCTGGGCCCGCGGCCGCAGGAGGTCGGTCACACTGCGAGTCACGGCGGTGATTGAGAAGGCGATGTGCTCCATCTCGAGCCGGCCGGCCTCGATCTTCGAAAAATCGAGCACGTCATTCAGCAGTTCGAGCAGCGTGTCGGCTGACGTGGAGGCGGTTTCGATCTGGTCACGCTGAAGCTGACTCAGCGGAGTATCGCGAACAATGCGGAGCATCCCGATGATGCCATTCATCGGGGTCCGAATCTCATGGCTCATGGTCGCGAGAAACTCGCTTTTGGCATGGCTCGCGGCCGCGGCGCGCTCGCTGGCGGCGCGCAATTCGCTTTCGACCACCTGGCGCCGCTCGATTTCGGCGGAGAGATCGCGATTCGTGCGCTCGGCCTGCTCTTTGGCCGTGCCGAGCGACTCGACCAGCGTGGCATTTTCGTGGCGGAGCCGGATGGTCCGGCGGAGCGTGCGGACCTGCTGGAGCGCCGTGACCGTCATGTACGCCAGGTAGAGACCCCACATCGAGGCCAGCACGTAGCTCCGCGTCTCGACGTTCGCCATCACCCGGAACAGCAGTGGCCCGATGGCGAGATAGATATAGGAAAGGTTGGCGGCGGCGATGGGAGCGAGCAGCCGGGAGGCGCCCGTGGTCATGCCGGCGAGGACAAGCACGACCATGACGCGATAAATGGACTCGTCGCCGGTGTAGAACAGCCAGGCCCCGATGCCCCAGCTCAAACCCGAGGCGGCGCTGACCGCCACGAACAAGCGTTCCCAAGTGTGGTTCTCGTCGGCCGGAATCGTCTGGCGGAGATACTGTGCCCGCGTGATCAACCGCAGGACGTTGCAGGCGAGGGTGAACGCCAGCCACCCGACGACCGTGCGCGTCGGATAGACTCCGTAGGTCGCGAGCGAAAAGAGCACCGCGACGACCATGACGAAGGGCGCGCCGAAGCGCGCATCGACATAGGCCATGTGCACCAACTCGGCCCGGACACGGCGATCAAGTGCCGGTCCGACCGGTGGTTCGGATCGTATGGGGGTGGCTGGGGTCACCTCCTTCGCAAACTAGCGAGGGCGGCTGCGAACGCGAGCAAGTCCGCAGATTCCCTTTGCCCCGCTTCCGCTGCGGGACCGGAGTTCGATCAGCGCGAAGGCAGCCCGAGGCGGTGCAAGCCGTCCGTGAACGGCGGATTGCGCAGATGCGGGAGCTTCGGCTCCAAGGGAGGTGCTTTGAAGACCGGACGGTCCCACAGCACATCCTCACGGCCGACGTTGCGCACCATGGCAGGTGGCTCGGCGGGCGTCTGGGGACGGGTCGGTGGTAGGGGGAACAGAGGCATGGTGTTGGTGCTTCAGGTGACCAGCGGGACAAAAGTTTGTGCCGTCGGTTTCCAGCAATTTCTCCATCGGCTGGATCTGGCCCCGCCTTGAGCCGGAATTTTCTCCGGCCGGGGTGGCAGACTGTCACCGCGGGCCCAGTACGCTTGGCGGGCGAGCGCCAATTTCTAGTATAATTGCGGCACGCGTGATTTCCCAAATCCCCCTTGCGCATGGGGAAGCCACCCATAAAAAGGCTTCGCACTTCCCGTTACCCCTCGTATCGCATCCTAAACCCCTCGCTGTTCCCGGGCGCGGCTCCGTCGTAAGTGCGATGGATTTCGCAGCTTTGGAATCGGCGTTCCTTACCCTCCTATGAGCACTGTCCAACCCAACAATCAACTGACCGAGGCCAACGCCAAGCGTCTACTCTGGGCCGGCTTCGCTGCGATTCTCGCGGCCGGCGTCGGCTTCGCCCTTCGCGGCGGCATCTTCGACAATTGGAGCCGCGAGTTCGGCTTCACCGCGACCCAGCTCGGCGCCATCGGCGGGGCCGGCTTCACCGGCTTCTGCTTCGGCATCTCGCTCGGCGTGATCGTCGACAAGGTCGGCTACGGCAAGCTAGTCGTGCTCGCGTTCGCCTGCCACGTGCTGTCCGCCTTCGTTACCTTCGGGGCGACCAATCCGGCCACCGCCGCCCAGGTGCTCACGTGGGGCATGTTCATCTTCGCCTTCGCCAACGGCGTGCTCGAGGCCGTCGCCAATCCGCTGGTTGCGACGCTGTTCCCCAAGAACCGGACCCATTATCTCAACATCCTCCATGCCAGCTGGCCCGCCGGCCTGGTCCTCGGTTCCGTCGCCGGATGGATCCTCGACGACAAGATGCAGTTGAACTGGAAGCTCCAGCTTTCCCTCTACCTGGTGCCGACGGTGGTCTACGGGTTCATGTTCCTCGGGCAGAAGATGCCCAAGTCCGAGGCGGCCGAGAAGGGCGCGAAGCTCGGCGAGATGTTCAAGGATGTCGGCATCCTCGGGCTGGCCGTCGCCTGTTACCTGCTTTCTCTCTTCTTCGCGGGCAGCCTTGGTCTCTCGCAGGGCATGTCCTATGGCATTGCCGGCGCGATCCTGATCGTGGTCGGCGTCATCACCAAGTTCTCGCTCGGTTCGATTCTCCTCTTCGTGCTCTTCATCACCCACGCCTTGATTGGCGCGGTGGAACTGGGCACCGACGGCTGGATCCAGAACATCACGGGCAACCTCTTCACGTCCGAGCAGGGCAAGTTCATCTTCATCTGGACCTCCGCCATCATGTTCAGCCTGCGCTTCTGTGCGCACTGGATTGAGCGGACCCTCAAGCTCTCGCCCGTCGGGCTGCTCCTCGTGTGCTCCATCCTCGCCTGCATCGGGCTGCAGATGGCCAGCGTGATGCAGACCTTCGCCATGGCCCTCGTGGCCCTGGGCGTCTACGCTCTGGGCAAAACGTTCTTCTGGCCGACGATGCTCGCGGTGGTCTCGGATCGCTTCCCTCGCACCGGCGCCGTTGCCATCTCGATCATGGGCGGCATCGGCATGCTCTCGGCCGGCCTGATCGGCGGGCCCGGTCTCGGCTACAGCAAGGACCGCTTCGCCGCCGAAACCCTCCAGCAGACCAACCCGGCCGCGTATGCCGAGGCCAAGGCCGCCGTCCCTTCGAAGTTCCTCTTCTTCTCCGAGGTCTCCGCGATCGACGGCAAGAAGCTGGCCGACGCGAAGGACGCGAAGGATCGCACGCCGGCCCAGGCCGCAATCGTCGCGGCCGACCAGCAGGGCGATCGGCGCACGCTGAAGGCCGACTCGTTCATCCCGGGCATCATGGCGGTGATCTTCCTCGGCATCCTGCTCTACTTCAAATCGGCCGGCGGCTACCGCGTCCTCAAGATTGAAGACGCGGCGAAGCCGGAGCTGACGAACGTCTAAGGCTCGCCAGCGCGAATGATCTTGGGCCGCGCATCCCCTGCGCGGCCCTTTTTGTGTCAGGCCACCCGGCGGAGCGGGACGACGGTCTCAGCCGGGCGCTTCGGCAGGGTTACGGTCAGGACGCCGTGCGCGATTTCCGCCTGCATGGCGGGAAAATCGTAGCCGGTGCCCAGCCGCAACCGCAGCCGGTAGTCGCGCTGGACCGACTCCAGGTGGAGCGCGGACCAGTTGACCCGGACAAAGTGCGGCTTCCTCGCGGTCACCGTCAGGTCGGCGCCGCGGCCCTCGATCTCCACGCCCGCGGCCTCGACGCCGGGGACGTAGACCACGAGTTTCATCGCGTCGCCCTGCTCGTGGCAGTCATACGCGGGCTGGCGGAACGCCGCCATGAGGGCAGCGGCCTTGGCCGACGAGCGAGTGCGCGAGGAGGGAGGGTTGATGATCGTGTGCATGGGAAAAAAGGTAAACGAAAGCGTTTCCTCGGTCGTTTGGGGACCGCCGGGCTCGAGGACTAAACGCTTTCCGTCGTGCGGAAGGTTAGTTCGTGAAGCCCGTGCCGGTTTTATTATTCCAAACGGAAATAACGACCGGTCGCGCGTCCACATGACGCTGCTGCTGGCAGCCCATCTGGCGATGGGAGGCCTGGCGGCAGAGCGAATGTGGGACGGACGCGGTCATGAATCGAATCTGCACGCTGCATATTGCAGTCAGCGTGCCAAGTAAGATCTTTTTTCTGCCGGTCATGATTGCGCGGCAGTGATCCGGTTCACAGGCTGCGGCCATGGCTGCACTTGCCGATTCCACCACCACGATCGCGGAACTCCGGACGCGGCTGCAGGCGTTCGTTCGGGAGCGGGACTGGGAGCAGTTTCACTCCCCGAAGAATCTCAGCATGGCCCTCGCGGCCGAGGCCGGAGAACTGATGGAGCACTTCCTCTGGTCCACCCCGGCCCAGTCCAGCGCGATCGCCATCGATCCAAACAAGCGTGGGCAGATTGCCGACGAACTCGCCGACGTCGTGATCTATGCGCTCGAGTTCGCCAATATCACGGGCCTCGACGTCTCCGCCGCCATCGAGGCGAAGATGGCGGCGAATGCGAAGAAGTACCCCGTCGAGAAGGCCCGGGGACGTTCGGAAAAGTACAACGAGCTCTAGCTAGAGCCCGACGCGCCTGCGGCGCGGAAAGCTCAGGCCTTCCCGCCGTAGCTCACGTAATCGTCGAGATCGAGCAGGTCGGCAAAGGAGCGGATATCGTCCCGTTCGGGCGCGCCGGACTTCACGACTTCCGCGAGCCAGGTGTGCCCGTCCACGCCACCGGGGCCGTGCTGCTCGAGCCACTTTGACCAGCCCATGATCTCCGCCGGCAGCCGCTTGGTGTTGGCGCGAACCCAGGTGAGCAGTGCGGTATCCGAACCGCCCTTTTTGATCTCTTCCAGCATCGCTTCGTGGTTGATGCCGGTGAAGTCGAAGAAATGCCGGTCCAGTGCGCAGTTGTATTTGTAGCTGCCATTCTTGCCCGCGACGAAGGCGCGAGCCTTGTCGAGCAGCCGCGGCAGGTGGATATAGCCACCCAGCCGGACGCGGACGCTGCGAGGCGCATGTTGAGTGAGGTCAGGAGCGGATAGGTTAACCATGGAAAAGGGTGGGGCCGGGTGGGCCGCGGGAATGGATGCGAAGGCGGGAGAGGAAGTTCGGAAGACCCAAAAAACTTCGCCGGGTTGCCCGTGGGCTCACCCGGCGAATTGGCCTCAGTGATGATGATGCATGTGCTCGTGACCGTGGTCGTGCGGGTCCTTGTCGTAGCGCGGACCCTTCTCGAGCATTTCCCAGTTCGGCGGACGGCCCTGGATGCCCTGCTGTTTCACGCCAAAGCCTCCCATGACAATCCGGCGGACGGGTTCACCGGTCTTGGGATCGGTCTTGAGCGGGTCATCCTTCATCGACTGCTGCACTTCGAAACGGCGCGTCTTTCCGCCGGGTTTCTTCGGGATCGTTTCGTAAACGTAGGTAGCCATGGTTGGGGATTTCGGAACAGAAGCAGAAATTAGAACCGGGCAACGGGAAAATACAACCCGCCGCGCCGCCGATTACTTCGGCCGGAACGCCTTCATCACGGTCTCGTTGGTCTCCAGCCGCGCCGCGCCAATCAGGTCGAGGCAATAGGGGATCGCGGGGAAGACCGCCTCGAGGTTTTCGCGAATCGCCTTGGGGCGACCCGGCAGGTTCACGATCAGCGTGCGACCGCGCAGGCCGGCGGTCTGACGCGAGAGAATCGCGGTCGGCACATACTTGAGCGACGTCGCGCGCATCAGTTCGCCGAAACCCGGCAGCATCTTGCCGCAGACCGCCACCGTCGCCTCGGGCGTCACATCGCGCTCGGCCGGGCCCGTGCCACCGGTCGTCACCACGAGCGCACAGCCCGCTTCGTCCGCCATGCGGCACAGCTCGGCCTCGATGACCTTTTGCTCATCGGGGATGACTTTGTAATCCACCTCGAACTCCGTCGTGAGCCACTCGCGCAGCAGCGCCACGCAGGCTTTGCCGGGAATGTCCTCGTACACACCGGCGCTCGCACGGTCGGAGATGTTCAACACGCCGATTTTCGGGGGCATGAGATCAAAACAACCGCGGATGGCTCCGATGACACGGCAAAAACATCCACTCGTTTCAGTCCTTCCCGGGGGCCGCGGTGGCAGAGGCGTTTTGCCCTTTCCTCGCCGCACCCCCGGCCCTCAACTGCTGTCCCGTGGCCAAGCCCAAGCTTCTTTGCGTCTATTGTTCCTCCAGTGATCGGCTGGATCCCAAGTATGCCGCCGCGGCGGCCGAACTGGGAAGCGAGCTGGTCGCGCGGGGCTGGGGTCTGATTTACGGCGGAGGCCGCACCGGCTTGATGGGGGCCGTGGCCCGGGCCGTGAAGAGCCGGGGCGGGCACGTGGTGGGCGTGATTCCCGAGTTCATGAAGGTGCGGGAGCTGGCCTACGACGAGGCCGACGAACTTGTGACCGTCATCACCATGCGGGAGCGCAAACTCCTCATGGAGACGCGGGCCGACGCGTTCGTGACGCTGCCCGGCGGCTGGGGAACCCTGGAGGAGATCATGGAAATCCTCACCTTGCGGCAGCTCGATCTCGTGAAGAAGCCGTGTGTGTTCTTCAATCAGGACGGTTTCTACGATCCGCTGCTGCAGCTCTTCGAAACCATGTTGGAGGAGAAATTCTTCAAGCCCTCCAACATGGATCTCTTTCGCGTTGCTCGAACGATCCCCGAAATCTTCGAGCGGATCGAGTCGTCGGCTGGGGTCAAGGCCGAGCCGAAGTGGTTCGAAACCCGCTAACCCCGCCCCACGCTTCATGCATCGCACTGCCGTTCTCGCCTTGTTGCGATCGCATGCCGGGCGGGCACTCGAGGCGAACGAGGCCGCGATGACGGCGGCGACGATCGAGTTCGTTGAATCGCACTCCGATTGCCTGCTCCGCTCCTGCGTGCCGGGACATCTCACGGGATCCGCGTGGATCGTCAGCCCGGATCGCCGGCGCACGCTCCTCACCCATCACCACAAGCTCGACAAGTGGCTGCAACTCGGCGGCCACGCCGATGGTGACTCCGATCTGGCAGCGGTCGCGATGCGCGAGGCCCGCGAGGAAAGCGGGTTGTCGCAACTCAAACTCCTGGCGCCGGAAGTCTTCGATGTGGACCGCCATTGGATCCCGCCGCGCAAGGCGGATCCGGGACATTTCCACTACGACTTGCGCTTCCTGATTTTGGCCGACCCCGCGGAGCCCCTGCAGATCTCGAGTGAGTCGAAGGACCTTGCATGGGTCGAACTGGAGCGCGTCGCCCAGCTCAACCCCGAGGAATCGATGGCACGCATGGTGCGCAAGACGCCTCCGTCCTGACGGGCGTGAGCGCATCGTTCCCGAGCGCTCTCAGCCGGAACTAAGTCGTCAGACGTCCGCTCACAAGGGCGGGGACGAACCTCATAAGGTGTAGGGCTGCCGCTCGTCGGCAGGCCACGTGTTTCCTTCGCGAAGCGGCCCGCCGGCGAGCGGCGGCCCTACATTCAACTGCATCGTTCCAGCTCAGCGCCAAAGGCCGACGACCTCTTCCTTCCGCACCCAGCCGGTCTGGCCGTTGTCGAAGACGAGATGGTTCCAGCCGAGGAAAGTCCGATCGATGATCGCCATGCTGCCAGCCGCGGCGGGAATCGTCTTCTGCGCCGTATCGGCCTCGGTCGGAATCGAACGCAAGGTGCCGGCCCGGACGATCACGACCGCCCGAGCGTCCGCTGCCATTCCATAAGTGGAGACTCCGGCGTTGGCCGTGCCGCTGAGCACGATGCCCAAAAGGAGCACGACACCGGCGGTCCACTGCCAGGCACGCCGGCGACTGCCATAGGCGTTGAGCAACAGGAGCCCGAGGGCCGTGGCCGCGGCGAACGCGCCGACAATCATGAGTGCCTGCCACCGTGAAGGTGACGCCAGCCGGGCCAGCGAATGCCGGGAGTCGGGATTGAGAAATCCGATGATCGCACTCGGCGCGAACCCGGCCTTTTCGCTCGCGAGCGCAAAGTGCCACTGCACGGATGCGTTGCCCGGTTGTTGCACGAAAGCGGCGGCGGCCTGCACGGCGGCTTCACCGGTCTGGTCGCGTTGCGCCAGCGCAAGCGAAAGGTTGTGCCGGGAGATCCAATCGGTTGGCTGCTGCTTTACGGTCTCGCGCCAGCTCTTCTCGGCGGCGGCGAAATCACCCTTCCGATAAGCCGCGGCGGCATCGAGCTCGGCGGCGCGCAACAGGAGCGGCGCGGTGGCCAGCAGGACCGCGATGCCCGCCGCGAACGGCATGAGGTTCTGCGGCAGGAACGCGCGCCACGGCTTGAACGACGGAACCGCCTTGGCCGCGAGGGCGGCGACCGCCCGGGCGTGCCAGTCGGCCGGCAGCGAGGCGTTGCTGCCGTAGAGCGCACGATCGGCTTCGGTCCAAAGCTGGCCCCAGGCGGCTTCGGGCAACGCCCGCGCCGGCGGGGCGGCGTGTGGGATTTCCCAGAGCACGGCACTGTTGCGCTGCCACGCGAGGAGCAGGGAGGACCGCTCGGCGGCGCCGGCCTGGCCGAGTTGGGCGAGAGTGCGAGTCAGGCGAACGCGGGCTTCGCGCCGTGCGCGACCCGGGTCGGTGCGATGGGCGCGCCGAATGGCGAGTCCGGCCCAGAACAGGAGCAGCGCGCCAAAGGGTGCGATCATCCAGATCGCGAGTTCGCGTTTGCTCAGCGGCGCCATGACAGAGTCCGAGCCCGGCAGCGGATCGCGCGGGATGCCGATCGGCGCGGCGGGCGCGGTGGGCGCAACGGTCGGTTTCGATTCGACCGGAGGCGGCGGGGCCGAATCCGTGGCTGCCTGCGGCATCACGTTGAACATCGGCGTGCTGGCACTGGCGATTGTGACCGTCGTGCGCGGGGCGGTGATCGTCTTGTACGCGCCCGACTTCGGATCGAAGTAGCGAAAATCCACCGGGCCCAGCGTGTAGGTTCCGGTCTTGGTCGGCACAAGAACCACGTCCTCGACGAGCGTCGCGTCGAACAGCTTCCCCTCGACCGGCGTCCGCTTTGCCTTCGGTTGTACGACCTGGAAGTCGTTCGAAACGTCCCGGGGCGGCAGGCCGTTGAGATCCGGCCAGTTGCCGGTGCCGCTCAACTCGAGGGTCCAGGTCACGGGCTCGCCCACGACCGCTTTCTCGGGGACGACCTTCGAGACCAATTTGAAATCACCGACGGCACCGGTGAAGCCCGCGGGTGGGGGCGGCAGGGCGCGAACCTGGATCGCAGGCTGATCCGAGGTCACCGAGATCGCCTCCATCCGCGGCTGCGAAATGATGCCAAAGCCGATCGTGCCGGTGCGAATGCTGAGGAGATGGTTGGCCGCCTCCAGCTTGTAGGTGTTCGGGGTTTTCGCGACGGCGCGGGTCCGGTAGACGACCTGGAGGCGGCGGTCGCCGCCGATCACGGCCTCGACCACCTCGGGCTTCGTCCAGTCTTCCGCGATCAGCGGGGCCGCGTTCCATTCAAAGTCCGGCGAGATTTGCGGTTCGTTGCGGCGTGACGCGGACAGTTCGTAGGCGAGGCCGAATACTTCGCCGGCCCACACCGTGGTCTTGTCCGGCATCAGCTTGGAACTGGCGACGGAATCGAGCGAGGCGCCCGGTTGCGCGACGGT
>CANJCM010000006.1 GCA_947472765.1 Opitutia bacterium | reverse complement strand
CGGGCGAGTGAATCGCCATAGCCGCCGGCATAGGTCGCGGAGTAGTCCTCGGCGACGACCCACAGGATGTTGGGGTGGGCGGGCTCGGCGGCGAAAACGCGGGAGGCGAGGGCGAGCAGGGTGCCGGCGAGCAGGAGCAGGGATTTCATGGCGGGTGGCGAAGCCTTTTGGATTTGCGGGGGATTTCGACGTTTTTCGGGGCGGGCCAGTTAGTCGCTCAGCCCGGTAGCTTGAGCCTGAAACCAGGAACAGAGGATTTGATCCGACGGAATACCGCGGTGTGCCGCTCACGGCCCCTGTCCTCCATGCCATCCTGCCCATCCTGTCATCCTGTCCAATCATCCGGCTCCTGTCGTCCCCCGCGTCCTGTCGGATTGCCACGCGTACCGAAGCCCCCGATCGTCCCGCATGCTTTCCCTGCCCCGGATGCTTCTCTTCGTGGCTGGCACCGTCGCCGCCCTGACGGCGGCCGAGCCTGTCCGCCGCCCGAACGTCCTCTTCCTCGCGATCGACGATCAAAACGACTGGGTGGGCCCGCTCGGCGGACACCGGCTCGCGCAGACGCCTAACCTCGATCGGCTGGCGCAGCGCGGCACAGTCATGCTCAACGCCCACTGCCAGGCCCCGCTCTGCAATCCGTCGCGCACGAGCGTCATGACGGGACTGCGTCCGTCGACGACCGGGGTCTATGGCCTCGCGCCCTGGTATCGCGACGTCGCGGCGCTGCACGATCGCGTGAGCCTGCCGCAATACTTTCAGGCGCACGGCTACCGCACGGCCGCGGCGGGCAAGCTGTACCACAATGGCTACGGCCCCCAGGAACGCGCGGCGAAGGAGTTCGAGTCCTGGGGCCCCGTTGGCCTCGTGGGCGTGCTGCCGCCCGCGAAACTCATTGGGCCGACGCCGATGGGCAACCACCCGCTGATGGACTGGGGCGTTTTTCCCCATCGCGACGAGGACAAGGGGGATTACCAGGTCGCGAGCTGGGCGGTGGAGCAGCTCAAGACGACGCCGAAGGACAAACCGTTCTTCCTCGCGGCCGGATTTTTCCTGCCCCACGTGCCGTGCTATATCACGCAGAAGTGGATCGACCGTTTTCCCGATGACGACTCCGTGCTGCCGCCGCTCCGGCGTGATGATCGCGACGACACACCGCGCTTCTCCTGGTATCTGCACTGGCGGTTGCCCGAGCCGCGGCTGAGGTGGATGGAGGAGAACCGCCAGTGGCGGAACCTCGTCCGCTCTTATCTCGCCAGCACGACCTTCATCGATGCACAGATCGGCCGCGTGCTGCAGGCGCTCGAGGAATCCGGCCACGCCGACGACACCATCGTCGTCGTCTGGAGCGATCACGGCTACCATCTCGGCGAAAAGCTGATTACCGGGAAGAACACCCTGTGGGAACGTTCGACGCACGTGCCGTTGATCTTTGCCGGCCCCGGCGTGAGCCGCGGCGGTCGGGTCGGCCGCCCCGCCGAACTCCTCGATATTTTTCCGACGCTGCTCGAACTCTGCGGCCTGCCTACCCGGACCGACCTCGAGGGTCTGAGCCTCGTCCCACAGCTCAAGGACGCCGCCGCGCCGCGGGATCGGCCCGCGATCACCACGCACAACCAGGGCAATCACGCCGTCCGCAGCGATCGCTGGCGTTACATTCGTTACGCCGACGGCAGCGAGGAATTCTACGATCTCGTCAGCGATCCCAACGAGTGGACCAATCTCGCGGCGCGGCCGGAACACGCGGCCAAGCTCGCCGAGCATCGCCGCTGGATTCCGCAGATCGACCGGCCGCCGGTGCCGCGGAGTGCGGACCGCGTGCTCACCTACCACGCGGCGACGGACGAAGCGGTCTGGGAAGGCGCCACCGTGCGCCGTGGTGATTCGATTCCGGAGTGACCCGGAGCGCAGGGCAGGGCCGGAAGCGTTTCACTCTAGTGGGTGCCTCGAGGTAGGCCGGTGGGCGCGAGGGACGAGGGGCGTTGTGATGTAGGGCCGGCGCTCGCCGCCGGGCCGCTTCGCGAATTAAACCCGTGGCCTGCCGACGAGCGGCCGCCCTCCGCCACCCTGCTGAGCGAGAGCCAAGTGTCAGGAGGAGCGCGCCGGATCGAAATGCGCCCCGGCCGTGACACGCGGCGAATTAGCGCCTAACTTCCGCGCGCCATGAAGACCCCGCGCGCCCCTTTCCCCACGGCCGGAGCCGGCCCGAGTTCACCGATGGATCGCCGTGGATTTCTCCGACTCTCCGCGCTCGCCGGCGGCGGACTGCTCCTCGGCTGCTATTTCAAGGGCGGCGTGCTCAGTGCCGCAGAAGTAGGGCGCCCGACGGCGGAGACGTTGCGCAACTTTGCCCCGAATCCCTTCGTCCGAATTTCGCCGGATGGCGTCGTCACGATCATCGCGCACAAGCCCGAGCTTGGTCAGGGCATCAGCACGGCGCTGCCGATGATCGTGGCCGAAGAGTTGGACGTCGATTGGAGCTCCGTCCGGATCGAGGGCGCGATGTATGATCCGGTGGCGTACGGGAACCAGCGCGCCGGCGGCAGCATGTCGACGCCGACGAGCTACACGCCGATGCGGCAGATGGGCGCGACGGCCCGGGCCATTCTCGTCGCGGCGGCGGCCGACACCTGGGGCGTGGCCGCGAGCGAATGCACGACGGCGAGCGGCTTCGTGCTGCACGCCGCGTCGGGGCGCAAGGCGAGCTACGGTTCGCTCGTGGCGAAGGCCGTCACGCTGCCCGTGCCCGCCGTGGCAACGGTGACGTTCAAGAATCCGAAGGACTTCAAACTCATCGGCACGCGCGTGACCGGCCACGCCAATCGCGCCATTGTCACTGGCCAGCCGCTCTTCGGGATCGACCAGAAGGTCCCAGGCATGCTGTACGCCGTGTACGAGAAGTGTCCGGTGTTCGGCGGCAAGGTCGTCAGCGCCAATCTCGATCTGATTCAGGCGCAACCGGGCGTGAAGCACGCGTTCGTGATCGAGGGCACGAGCAATGTCATGGGCCTGATGCCGGGTGTCGCGATCGTCGCGGACTCAACGTGGTCTGCCTTCAGCGCGCGGCGATTGCTCAAGGTCAAATGGGACGAAGGCGCCTACGCGAACGACAGCACCGCGGGTTTCGAACAGAAAGCCGCCGCCCTCGGCGCGAAGATGGAAGGCGGCACCGTGGTGCGTAACACCGGCGACGCAGCGGCCGCACTGGCCAGCGCGGCGAAAGTCGTCGAAGCGGCGTATTCCTATCCGTTCATCTCGCACGCGACGCTCGAGCCGCAGAACACGCTCGCGCATTTTCAGGAGGGTCGGATCGAGATCTGGTCGCCGACGCGGGCGCCGGCGGACGGCGCGACGCTGATCTCGAGCACGCTGGGAATTCCGGCGGCGAACATTAAGATCCATATCACGCGCAGCGGCGGCGCGTTTGGTCGGCGGGCGGCGGCGGACTTCATGGTCGAGGCGGCGGCGATCTCCCAGAAAATCAGTGCGCCCGTGAAGCTCACGTGGAGTCGCGAGGACGATCTGCGCCACGATCACTTTCGCCCGGCGGGGCACCACTTCTTCAAGGCGGGGCTCGACGCCACCGGCAAACTGATCGCCTGGCAGAACCACTTCGTAACCTACGGCACGAAGGCGGCGGGCCGCGACGGCAAGACCAAGCTGGCTCCCGCCGTCGGCGGCACGCTCGACGGCGCACAGTTTCCCGCCGGGGCGGTGCCCAACTACCAGACGCTGCAGTCGATGATGGAATGCGCGGTGCCCACGGGGTCGTGGCGCGCGCCGGGCAACAACGCCCTGGCCTACGTGATGCAGGGCTTCGTCGACGAGATCGCGGTGGCCGCGGGCAAGGATCCGCTGCAGTTCCGGTTGGATCTGCTCGCCGCGACGCCGAAACCGAAATCAACCACCGCCGCGGACGGCGGACCGAGCAGCGAGTTGAATCCGGAGCGGGCGGCCGCCGTGCTGCGGATGGCCGCGGAGAAAGCGGGCTGGGGAAAAAAGTATCCCGCCGGGCAGGGTGCGGGGATCGCGTTTCATTTCTGTCACCTCGGCTATGCGGCGCATGTGGCGGAAGTGACCGTCTCGGCGTCGGGCGCGGTCCATGTCGATCGCGTGGTCACCGCCGTGGATGTCGGTCGCCAGATCGTGAATCTCAGCGGCGCGGAGAATCAGGTGCAGGGCTCGATCATCGATGCGCTGAGTGCGGCGATGAACCAGGAGTGCACGCTCGAAAGCGGCCGGATGGTGCAGGGGAATTTTGACGAGTACGCGCTGCTGCGGATGCCCGAGGCGCCGCGGAACGTGGAGATTCACTACGTGCGGTCCGACAACCATCCGACCGGAATCGGCGAGCCGCCGCTCCCTCCGCTCGCGCCGGCGGTCGCGAACGCGATCTTCGCCGCCAGTGGCAAACGCCTGCGGCAGATGCCGTGGTCGAAAGCCGGATTGAGATGGGCCTAAGAGATTTTGGATTTTGGATTCTCGATTTTCGATTAGGACTGGACGGTGGCTGCGAGCGTGAACGAGTGGCGGCCCCGAGTAATTTGAGCCTGAAGCCAGGAAGTCAGGAACCGATCGGCGCGGCGTAGGTAGCAAACGGTGCGCGGAGCTGAACCAATCGAAAATCGGGAATCGAAAATCGAAAATTGCGGCAGCATGCCGTTTGCCCATGATCGGCCGCACAACCCGCTCGGGTGGTGGAATGGCAGACACGAAGGTCTTAGAAGCCTTTGCCGTAAGGCGTGCAGGTTCGAGTCCTGTCCCGAGCACCAGGATTTTCCGCTGCTGCGGAAAATCCAGAGGGGAATAGGAGATCAGCGGACCGGATATCTGCGTTCATCTGCGAAATCGGCGGATAAACTCCGGAGAATTCAGAGGTGGTGATCCGCAGATGCCGGGCAGATGACGAGCCGATGACGGAGCGCCGGGCCGCTCACTCCCACTTCGGATAGAAGAAGCCGACCGCCCCTTTGCAGTCGCGGGTTTTCAGCGGCCGGGCGTTGGCCAGAACCCAGCCCCACGAGGGGCCGTGCTTCCACGGGGAGGAATGACGCCGGACGCAGTCGACGACGTCGACGATGCCAATTACGCCGCTGACGTCGTAGGCTTCGGGCATCCGCACTTTTCCGATCAACTGGCGTCTTCGACCACCACGCTGTTGAGATCATTCCGGTTGGCGGAGGCGTGGATGAGGAGCGGGCCGCGGTAATGGGTGCGCCACGAGCGATTCTCGATGTCCTTGATGCCATGGACCACGGCCCACGCGTAGGGCTGGCGGATGGATAGGACGGGGAGTTTCAGCAGCGCAGGCGTCCAGCGCGCCGCGACGATCCGGGGTGGGGGTTTGAGTTTCAAAGGGAAGGGCGAACCGATGCGCGTCGGGCGGCGACGCAGGCTCAGGCCGACTTCCGGGGCCGGCCGCGGCGACCGGCGCCGGACGCAGGCGCCGCGGAAGCTTTCCGCTCGGTGGGTGTGCTCGTAAGTTCAGCGACGACGGCGGCGAGGAGGTTCGCGGCGGTGGCGCGGGATGCTGCGAGCAGTTGCTCCAACGCATCCACGAACGCCAGCAGTTGCTCCAGTTTGGCCACGATCCGGCGCTGCTGGGGAAAGACCATGAGGAAATTCAGGCGAGGCCGAGGATCCAACCTTCCAACTGTGCCTGGGTGCGCTCGACGGGTAGCAACTGCGGATTGAAGTAATTGGCTAGCGTGTTGGCGGCGTCGCACTGCTGCATCCAGCGGGCCACGCTATAGGCGTCGTGTTGGTGTGGGTTGCGGCCTTCGCTCGGGAACGTCCGGCTCCAGAGGGTCGGGTAAACTTCGGCGATGACGGAACGGCCCGGTGGAGGGGTCCAGCCGTCGAAGGGCCAGAAATGCACGCGCGCGCCGAGTTGCTGGCGGAGGTAGCGCAACCACGGCAGGCCGGCGTGCGTGGACTTCGCCACGCTGCCTTGCACATCGAAGTGAAAGACCGACTTCGCGCGGCTCCGTTCCTCGGTCATCCGCCGCCAGCGGGAATTACCAGCCCGCGCGTCGCCGAGGCCCCTCAGCCCGTCGCGGATAAAATCGACATAGGTGTGGTCGCCATCGGTCGGCCAGTGGCGCTGGAAGTCGTCGAGAAACGCGGGCCAGTCGGGCGCGAGGCGGTGGACTTCGAAGTAGCGGAGCGGAAAGGAAAAGGCGTGGTCGATGCCGACGAGCGTGGGCGGGCCGTCCCGCAGCTCGTTGGCGAGCCACTCGGCGAGGCCGCGGCGCGTCCAATACTTGCGCGGACTGGGCGGCGGCGGAACCTCGGCGGGTGGCTGCGTGGGCGCGGCTGCGTAGAGGCGCAAGCCGGTCAGGCTACTCGTGGGTGTTTGTGCGCCGGAATAGTCGATGCCGAGGTAGCGGGCGAATTGCGGCATGGTCGATCAGGCGGCGGTGAGTTCGGGGACAGGGGCGGATAGCAGCCTGACAGCAGTGCGCTAGCTGTGACTAATCTAGGACTGGGGGTGAGGAACCAGAGGTTGTTGGTGTGGCCGGCAGAGGAGACGCGCCACAAGATTCTCGATCCGCGACCAGCTTGTCGGCGGAAAATCTAATCATCTGCATCGTGTCCCGCCACGCTAGAATCGCGATCGTGCCAAATACAATCAGCGTTCCGAAGCCGACAATCCACCAGTGGCGAGGGGTGCTCCAATGTGGGATAAAGCACGTGAACCACAGCATGGTGAGCGCCGTTCCTATGCACACGTTGACGGAAGATGCCGGGTAGATGACGGAACGGGCGCGCTCGCTCGCTACCGGCCCAGTCGCGCGAGGGCGGCGGCGATTTCCTGCTCGTACTCCGCGTCGGTGTTGAGCGGCTCGTCGGGGTTTTCGATCGGGCGGATGCTGCCGTCCTGCTCGGACCAGTCGATCGCGCCGTATTTGGCGGGCTGCTTCGTGCCGAGGAGCAGGCCTTCGTAGGCGTCGCCGCCGTTGTAGTGCCAGAACTCGGCGGGGTACTCGACGAAGCCGTGACGGCGCATGATCGCGGTGATGTCGCGACGGTTCTGCTGCGCCTCGGCCGACACGAACGGCGAGGCCATCGGCGTGCGCTCCGACATCTCGAGGTAAGGGCCGCCGCGATCGACCTCGGTGTCGTCGTCGAGCCGGTAGACCGAGATGTCGATCGCGCTGCCCGACATGTGCGTGCCGACCTTGGGGCGCAGCGCGACGAGTGTGAGGCTGCGACGGCGGAAAAACTCTGGCGTCGGCTTCGCGCCCTTCAGTTCCCAGACGACGCTCCGGAGAATCGCGTCGAAGACGGACGGCTGCCTGCCGACATGTTTCTGCATGATGCGACTGCGGAAACCGTCCTCGACCTTCATGCACCAGCCGCGCGCGTTCATCTCCCTCGCCGCTCCTAGAAAGCCGGCGATCTGGCCCTTACGGAGGTAATACTGCCGCGGTAAACCGAGCGCGTGCGGCTTGGCGGAGAATTCCACGCGAATGCCCGTGCCCTTTACGGAGTCGACCAGGCTCACGAGTTTCTCCCCGCACTCGGCCACCGGATAGGCGCGGACGCTCTCCATGAAGGCGAAAGCCTCCTCCAGTTGGGCGGTCCAGTAAGCGCGCCGGGCGTTTTCGTCAGTCGTCATGGGGAGAATGAATTCGGGGCTTTGGCACCACTCATTGGCACTGATGGGACGCTAATTCGATCCGGAGATGGATGGTCCTGGTTAGTGTCCCGTTAGTGAAAGTTAGTGGTTAAAACCTCCGGAAGGGGGAACCACTAACTGGCACTAACTTCTCACTAACTGAGGCGGTTGGTGAATGGGCCGAGATGAGTGTCCGATGAGTGAAAATTAGTGGTTCAAACCTCCGGAGCTTGAGCACCACTCATTGACACTCATTGGGCACTAATCCGATCCGCAGATGGGTGGTCCTGGTTAGTGTCCTGTTAGTGGAAGTTAGTGGTTGAAAAAATCCGGAGGGAGAATGCCGCTCACCGGCGCTAACATTTCACTCACTCGAGCGGTGGATTGATGCTCCGGAATTAGTGACCGATTAGTGTTAATGAGTGGTTCAAACTCCGGGGCCAAAACCTCTACTGAATGTCGGTGGTTTGTTCGACGAGGTCGTTCACCTTCTCGACGATGATTTCCTCGACCGCCGCGCCGAAGCGGCTGGGGCGGCCGAAGTAGATCATCGATTCACCGCCTTCGTAACCGCCTTCGTTCAGCACGCGGCGGGACGGTATGTAGGCTAGGATATCATTCGAGTAGCCCGCGACCCAGGTGCGATCGAAGCCATACCGGGCCTTCAGCCGCAGCGAGTAGTCGACCACGACCTCGCCACCGAGCGCGATGAACGTGAGCTCCTTCCCGAATTGCCACACCTGGACTGGATACGGGTAGGTCGCGGCGATTTTGCCGTCGCGAGCGAGGACCTCGAGCAACCGTTTCGCATGCTGCCGGACGAAGGGATTCGCGTCGTGGCTGCGCTGGTCGAGCTCCGCGCGCGTCGGGACATGGTGAAACGGGACCTCGGTCGTTTCCAAGGTGGTGCGGAGCGAACCGGTGAGCGGGGTCATCCGGCCGCGCAGGACTTCGTCGACGGCGAAAGCGAGAATCTCGCCATACATCCGCGCGAGTTTCTCCACGCGGCGCGGCAACGGGTTCGCATCGCCGCCGCAGCCCTGGAGGAAGAGCGCGGTGACGCCGGGGTGCCGTTGCTCGATTTCGGAAAGCGCGAAGCCCGGCCAGTCGTTGCTGATCAGGTAGTCGTTGAGCGCGGTCGCGTGCGCCGCGTAGCCGACGAGGACGGCGACGAGTTTTTTGTCGGGGGTCCGAATCGCGAGGACGGGCACGTCATGATCGACCGGGCCGGGCAGGGAACGCTGCGTGGCGCGACGGCGGTTCACCGCGATCCCCGCGAGGCTCTGGCCGAATTCCACGGTGGCGGGTTGGAGCGCTTTGATCGCCTGTCCGATTGTCTCGACGGACTTCGCGATCACGTCGTCGGTGTACTTCCGCACCACCTCGCGCTGCTGGGCGGTGAGATCGTAGAGCGGCATGAGCACGAGGCCGGCGACGGGCCCGCTGTGGGTGTGCGAGATGTTCAGGACCAGCCGGTCGCGCGGAAGGTTGAACTCCCGGCCGCAACGCTCGGCGATCGCATCCGCCATTTCTTTTTCGATGCCCGCGAGGTCGAGGGTGGCGATGACGGCGGTCTTGCCGTCGGCGTCCTGGAGCGCGGCGGCGCGAACGTAGATGTCCTGCCGGACACCCTCCGAAGGTTTTTCGCGGCTGCCAAACCCCGCCATCCAGATCGTTTCCTTCGGGGTGATGACCGTTTTCGCGACGCCCGCTTTCCACGTGGGTGCGGGAGACTGGCCAAAGGCATTTCCGACGAGAAGCAGGGCTGCGAGGAGGCACGAGGCAAGCCGTTGCGGGGCAGGCGAAGTCAGCATGTTCGGGAAGGGAGGGGGAAGTGGTGCGACGTTCAACGAGCGGCCCGGTGTTTCCAAACCTTATTGGGTCGCGGAAGGCGAGGGAGGCGGCATTCCGGCAAGGATTGCACACTGGCAGCCAAGAATCGCGGAGCGAGGTCGCGGCCAATGCATTAGGATGTGTCCATGAAAGCCCCCCGCACCGTCCCCTTCGCCCCACCCGCCAAGTGGAAGACCGCTTACCTGACGTTGCTGCGGGCGCGCGAAGTGCTGCAGGCCGAGCGGGCTGAGCGGTCGTCAGCCTTCCGGGCGCCACTTGAGAAAGGTGGCGTGGACCGCGGCGATGCCTCCGCGGTCGCGGGCGAAGCCGAGGTTCTGCTGGCTGAAATCGGACTCGAGCAGGCCGGCCTGAGCGAGGTGGAAGCCGCGCTGGAGCGGATTCGCCGGGGCACCTACGGCGTCTGTGAAGACAGCGGCAAACCCATCTCCGAGGCCCGGCTGCGGGCGCTTCCCTGGACCCGGCTCTCTGCGGCCGCGGCGAAGAAACGCGAAAATTCCAAGTAGACCTATCCTGCTTAAATGAATCCCACGAATCCGAAAGTCATCCTCCTTGCCGAAGGTTTCACCGCGCGTCCCGCGGTGACAACTCTGGCCGAAACCAAGGCCGCGAAGTTGCGGCGCCACGAATCGCCGCGCGTCGGTGTCGTCCGGATCCACATCCGGCGGGAAAAGCCGCGCAACGGCGAGCCGCGGTTCGCGGTTTCCGCCACGGGAGAAACCCGCGGGCTCGACTTCGTGGCCCACAGTTCCGGCGCCACCCCCGAGACCGCCATTAATGCGGCCTTCACCACACTGGAGCGGGCCGTCAGCGGCGCCGCCGGCGTGCGGAAGACCAAGCGGCATCGCGAGGCGCCGGTTGTTCCGTTCTCGGCCGGCTGAGCCGCCAGTCGTGCAGGGCTGGTGCTGGTCGCCACGCCGCAACGTTCGTTCGATTAACGGCCCGGCGGCGAGCGCCGGCCGTGCATCTAACAGTATCGTTCCGGTTTTGAAGGGGCATCGTCGGGCGCCGCGGCACCGGCGGCGCCGGCGGTATGGCGCAATAAATGCACAGGGGTTGTGAGCCGATGCACAGAATCGAGCCTTTTCGCTCCGTGGGCCGGCGACACTCTCCTGACCTTTCCCCATGCCTAATTCCTGGAAGTCACGGGCCGTTTCGGCAGCTGATGCGGCCGCCATTGTCGGCTCGGGGAACACCGTCTTTGTCCACGGGGCCTGCGCCACGCCCGCGCCGCTGCTGGACGCACTTTGCGCCCGGAACGGGCTGCAGGGAGTAAGGCTGTACCATCTGCACACGGCCGGGCCGGCCCCGTTTGCCGCGCCGGGAAGGCAGGACGAGTTTCGCTCGGTGTCGCTCTTCACGGGCGCTCCGCTCCGGCAGGCGATCGCGGACGGCCGGGCCGATTTTGTGCCGATTTTCCTTTCGGACATCCCGGACCTGTTTCGCGACGGCGAGGTGAAGCTCGATGTCGCGCTGCTCCAGTTGTCGCCGCCGGATGCCCACGGCCTGTGTTCGTTGGGGACGTCGTGTGACGCCGCCAAGGCCGCAGCCGAAACGGCGCGTTTTGTCATTGCCGAGATCAACGAGCAGATGCCGCGCACGCACGGCAACAACGTCGTGCCGCTCGATCGCGTGCACGCGTTCGTGGCCACGGACCGTCCGCTGCATGAACACGAGACGAAGCCGGAGACGACGGTCGAGGCGCGTATTGGCGAGATCGTCGCGGGTCTGATCGAGGATGGCTCCACGCTGCAAATGGGGATCGGCGGCATTCCGGATGCCGTGCTGGCCCGGCTGCATAACAAGCACGACCTCGGCATTCATACGGAGATGTTTTCCGATCGGGTGGTCGACCTCGTGGAGTCCGGAGCCGTGACCAATCGGCTGAAGGAAGTCGCGCCGGGCCGGATCGTCACGAGTTTCGTCAATGGATCCCGGCGGCTCTTTGCGTTCGTGCACGACAATCCGCTGGTGGCGTTCCACCCGTGCGACTGGACCAATGACACCTCGGTGATTCGCCGGAACCCGAAGGTGGTCGCGATCAATTCCGCGCTGCAGGTGGATCTGTCAGGACAGGTTTGTGCCGATTCGATCGGGCATCGGATCTATTCCGGTATCGGCGGACAGATGGACTTCATTCGCGGCGCGGCGCTCTCGCGCGGCGGCAAACCGATTATCGCGCTGCCCTCGACGGCGGCGGGCGGGAGGATTTCGCGGCTCGCGGCCCAGCTCGATGCCGGCGCGGGCGTCGTCACGACGCGCGGACATGTGCACTGGGTGGTGACGGAGTACGGCGCGGTGAATCTCCACGGGAAATCGCTGCGCGAACGGGCCGAGGCGCTGATCTCGATCGCGCATCCCGATTTCCGGGCCGGCCTCGGGCGCGATTTGGCGCAGGTGCGGACGTTTCCCGCTGCGCTGGCAAAGGCCTGAGCAGGGCGGGCGGGTCCGGCAGGGAAGCTCAAGAGGCCAGTCGGGGTGGCGCCGGAAGCCAGGAGATTTTGGACAGGATGACCAGGATGGGCAGGATTCGGAGGCCTGCACGCGGGGGGGGCGTGGACCTCGATTTAGGTTGGTTCAGGTGGGAAAGGGAGGCCTCGGTGTTCCTGCTCGAAAGTAGCGCCGGTCTCTGACTACAGCAGTCCCATCGAATAATCCGTCGAGCCAACACGCTGATCCAGAGCTGGAACTCTACTGCATTGCAGTCGGAATTCTGGACACTCGTCAGTGGGTGTGATCCGAGTGTAGCCCTGCCCGTGAGGGCAGGGACTTCTCGAACGCTTCGCATCAGGTCGTCCCGCTGCTCACGCAGCGGGCTACGAAGGCCAAAGATCTCAGCCCTTCGCAAAACTTCGCGTTCTTTGCGCTTCAACGGCATGGTTCGGGCCCCAGAGGGGAGCCTCAGGGGCGTTTCAGGCTTTCCTGGCTTCCGGCTCAATCCCGGATCCGGAAACGTCGGCGGCAATTCAAGGCGCTCGGCCTTAGCGGCTGGCCCACTTCACTCCCGGCCAGACCATGTTGCTATTCTGACTCGTGCGCCGGGCTCGGGGTGGCGGTGCGGAAGGATTGCTGGCGGGCAGCTTGGGCTTTCCCGTGGCCGGCTCAGGCTCAGGCCCGGCCTCGGGCTTCGGCTCGGCGGTGGCCTCCGGACGCGTGAGGCACACGGAGCAAAGCGCATCGACTTCGCGGTGGGCGATCTGCCGCAGCGTCGCGGCGAGCGTGTGAAAACCGAAGTCGCGTTTGGCTGGATTCATCGGCCCGGCCGCGGCCTGGCTGAGGATCAAGGCCTCGTGGAGCGCTTGTTCGCCGGCGATGAAGAACGCGAGCAGGGGATTGCGGCCGCAAGGACAGGTGGGCCGGGTCGACGGCGTATAGGTCGTCAAGCCGGACGGCCGATCCAGGGCCCGCGCGAGTGCGGTGAAGAATTCGTCCAAGGTTGGCTCAATCAGGTGAACCAGCGCGTCGGGCTGTCCGAGCGGCGTGGGGAAAGGCTCGGTGCGCAGCAACGCCTCCCACTGCGCCCGGATTTCCGGGCGGCGTCCCGCGAGGGCGGCGAGGAGTTCGGCGGCCATGCGTCCATCTTGCCCAATCCGGGCCCGGCCTGCTCCGCGTCTCTTGGCCGATTTCGCGCACGCCTTGGTGCGCGTGGCTTGCGAGGGCTATGAGTCGGTCTTCTGGGTCTCGACCCAGCGGACCGCGTGGCGAATCAGCGCCGTCGCATCCTTGAGCTCGAGCTTTTCCTTGATGTGGCTGCGGTGGACATCGACGGTTTTGGAACTGAGGTGGAGCTGCGTCGCGATGTCGCGGGTGCTCTTGCCCTGGCCGATCATCTGGAAGACCTCGAACTCGCGGTCGCTCAACTTCTCGATCGGCGAGGAGGAGCCGCGGGGACGCCGCGTGGAAAGTCCCTCCAGGATCCGCGCCGACATGCGCGGACTGACGTACACCTCGCCGCGCAGGACCTGGCGGATGGCCTCGAGCAGCGCCTCGCCGCCGGCCTCCTTCATGATGTAGCCCCGGGCACCGGCGCGAATGGCGCGCTCGGCGTACACGATTTCGTCGTGCATCGAGACGACAAGAATCGAGAGCGAGGAATCGGTCGCCACGAGATCCTTGATGAACTCGAGGCCGCTGCGCCCGGGCATCGTGAGATCCGTCAGCACGAGATCCGGCCGGCCCTTCGTCAGGGCCTGCAGGGCCTCGACCGGGTTGCCGGCCTCGCAGCACACGGACAAGTCGGCCTGCCGATCGATCAACTGGGCGAGGCCCGCCCGCATGAACGGATGATCGTCGACGAGGAGGACCCGCCGGCGCGGCGGGGCGACCGGAGTGGGTGGGGCCGGTGGGTTGGCGGAGGGGCGTGGGCGTAGGGGTTTCGCGCTCATGAGGGGATGGGGAGCTGGCAGAGAATCCGCACGCCGGCGCCGCGTTTTGAGGTCACATGCAATTCCCCGCCGATGACCTTTGCGCGATGCTGCATCACGCCGAGGCCGAGGCCGTGGGACCGATTCCGCGCGAAGCCGCTGCCGTCATCGGTCACTTCGAGGCCGATGACGCCGTCCGCCGTCGTCAGGCGCACGGTCACATGGCGGGCATCGGCGTGTTTCACGGCGTTGTTCACTGCCTCCTGGGCGATGCGGTAGAGGTGTCCGGCGACGAACCGATTGGTGACGAGGACCGGCTGCGGGCAGTCGAAGCGGCAGCGGACGCGGCCGACGGCGTTCATGCGTTCGGTGAGTTCGGCCAGCCCGAACTGCAGGGCATCGGGGTCGCTGCCGACCGGCACGAGGCCGCGGGCGAGGAAGCGGGTCTGGGCGATGGCCTCGCGCAGCATGCGGCCCATGGCGTCGAGACGTTTGGCGAGTGGCGGGTGGTCGACGGCGTCCGCCTTCAACCCGGCGCACATCAGCTCGATGGCCGTGAGTTGCTGGCCGAGGCCATCGTGGAGATCCGCGCCGATGCTCTGGCGTTCGCGCTCGCTGACCGCCAGCACCTCACGCTCGAGCCGCTTGTGTTCGACCTGCGCCTCCTCGAGGGCCCGCTGTTGCCGGGCGCTCCCGAGGGCGCGCCGCACGACCGCCGGGAGAAAATCGATCAGGCCCGTGTCCTTCATCACGTAGTCGAGGGCGCCCTGCTTCATGACGTCGACGGCGGCCTTCTCGTCGCCCTGGCCGGTCACCACCACGAACGGCACGAGGGTGCGCTCGCTCTGCAAGTTGGCCACGAGGGCAGGGCCGTCGCTGTCCTTCAGCTTCAGGTCGAGCAGCATCAGGTCCGGCGTGTGGGCCTGCAGCCAGGCGCGCGCGGCGCGGGCGGAGTCGGCGGTGGCGACCTTGTAACCCTCGGCGCGGAGGGCCTCCGCCATGAGGATGAGCAGGCCTTCGTCGTCGTCGACGACGAGGATGGACGCAGGCTGATCGGCGGCGGGCACGGCGTGCGCTCAGCGGCTGCTGATTTGAGGCACGAGCAGCAGCGGAACGAAGAGGCCGATCCGCCGGATGGCCTCGGCGAACCTCTCGTAGTCGACCGGCTTCTGGATGTAACCGTTGCAGCCAAGCTGGTGACACCGGTCCACCTCCCGGGAGTCGTCGGTGGTGGTCAGCATGATGATCGGCAGCTTGCGGAGATCGGCATCGGCCTTGAACCGGCGGAGCACCTCGATGCCGTCGACCTTGGGCATGCGAATGTCGAGCAGGACAAGGTAAGTCTCCGGGCCGCGCGGAGTGCGGGCGAAGAAGTCGAGGACGGCCTGCCCGTCCTGGAAGTGATCAATCTGGTTCGTCAGCCCGGCAGCCCGGAGGTTTTCCCGGATGAGGATCGCATGACCCTCGTCGTCATCGACGATGAGGATGGTGGGAGTGGGCGCAGTGGCAGTGCTCATGTGGTTTTACCCCTTGAGTCGAGGGCCGGAAGCGAGACAAAGAAAGTCGAACCCTCGCCGACGCGGCTCTCAACCCAAATTCTCCCTTTCTGCCGTTCGAGCACGCGTTGTGCGATGGTGAGCCCGAGGCCTTCGCCGGGCGTCGAGTCCGGATTGAGCCGGTGGAAGATGTCGAAAACCTTCGCCTGATGCTCGGCGGCGATGCCGAGTCCGTTGTCGGCGACGCGGTAAACGGCCTGCCCGGACTCCACGCTGCCGGTGATGTGCACGCGCAGCGGCCGCGCCGGGTCGCGATACTTGAGCGCGTTGTCGAGCAGGTTGCCGAAGACCTGACTCGTCTGGACGTTGTCGCCCAGGCAGGTGGGTAGCGGATCCACGCGGACCTCGGCGCCGACCTCGTCGAGCTGGAACTTCGTGGCGGCGATAATCTCGGCGATCATGCCGCTGATGTTGAGCGGGCGGATCGACAAGGCCACGCGGCCCAACCGGGAGTAACGCAGCAGGCCGGCGAGGAGCGTTTCCATCTTGTTCACGCCTGCATTGATAAAGCGCAGGGCCTGCGGGATCGCCGTGTCGAGCGGTGCCTGGAGCTTGTCGGCGGGGACCAGCCCGGCCTCCGCGGCGGCGACGGCCGCCCGCATCGTGTCGCACGCGCGGTTCAACTGGCGGCCGAAACCCTGCACGTTGACGAGTGGGGAGCGCAGATCGTGGGACACCGTGTAGACGATGGCCTCGAGTTCCTTGTTCTTCTCGGCGAGCTCGGCCACGACGCGCTGGAGCTCCTCCTCGTCGGCTTTGCGCTTCGTGATATCGGTCCGGATCGCAACGTATTGCACCGGCCGGCCGGTCTCATCGAGGAAAGGATAAATCGTGGTCTCGACCCAGTAGAGGGTGCCGTCCTTGGCCCGGTTGCGGATCTCGCCATGCCACACCCGGCCGCTTCCGATCACGGCCCACAGGTCGCGGAAGAATTCCTTCGCATGCTGCCGCGAGTTGATGATCCGGTGATCCTGCCCCAGCAGCTCGTCGCGCGAGTACTGCGAGATGGCGCAGAATTTGTCATTAACGTAGGTGATGCGCCCGGCGGGGTTGGTGATCGCCACGATCGAGTGTTCGTCGAGCGCCGCCTTGACGTCCTTCAGTTCCTTGACCGTCGCCAGGAGTTCGCGTTCGAGCTTCGTCCGATCGTTGAGTTCGGAACCGGCTGGGAGATCGGGAGTGGCCACAGGTGCAAATTTCCGCCAACTCGCGGCGAGCTGCAAGGATGGTTCCCGGGTAGGGAAATCCCTTATTGAGAAGCCGCCGCGCCTCCAATTCACCGGCGAGTGCGCTTGGGCTACGATGGGCGGCGATGAACGACCAAGCCAACCTGCCCGAATGCGCCGCCGAGCCAGCCCATCGCCATCACGGACTTGTGACCCGACTGCAGGACTCCCAGCTCTTTCGCGATTACCGGAGTGCATTCCAGACGGCGACCGGGCTGCCGCTGGTCCTGCGGGTGGCCGGGGCCTTCGATGCTCCGCTCGCGGGGTCGAAGCAGATCAATCCATTCTGCGCGCTGATGGCGGGCCGCAGCCGGAGCTGCGCGGCGTGCCTGCAGCTTCAGGAACGAGTGGAGCGTGAGGCAATTGCCGAGAGCAAGACGCTGCAGTGCTTTGCGGGACTGAGTGAATCGGTGGTGCCGATCCGGCTCGGGGACACGATTGTGGCCTACCTCCAGACCGGGCAGGTCATGTTCCGCCCGCCGACCCGCGCCCGTTTTCGCTCGGCTTTGCGGCAGCTCGAAGAGTGGAAGGTCGAGGCGGATGCCGTCGCCCTGGAGAAAGCCTACTTCCGGACCCGGGTGCTGGCCCGGCCGCATTACGACGCGACGGTCCGGCTGCTCGCGAGCTTTGCGCAGCATTTGTCCCTGCTCAGCAATGAGCTGATGATCAAGGAGGCCGCCGCCGAACCGCCGGCCGTGGCCAAGGGTCGCGCATATATTGCCGAGCATCTGGGCGAACCGATTTCGCTCACCCAGGTCGCGGCGGCGGCGAACACCAGCGCCTTCTACTTCTGCAAGATCTTCAAGCATGCCGTCGGGCTCACGTTCACGGACTATCTCGCACGGACCCGCGTCGAGAAGACGAAGCAGCTCCTGCTGAATCCGAACGTCCGGGTCAGCGAGGCGGCCTATGCCGCGGGCTTCCAATCGCTCTCCCAGTTCAACCGGGTGTTTCGTCGCGTCACGGGCGAGTCGCCGACGCGTTATCGCGAGCATCTCCACGGCTCCGGCCCCCGTCCCAGCTCCCTCGCGTTCGCGGCCTGAACCGGCCCCGCGCCAAGATCTGCACAGTGTCCACCAACCGGTGCGGAGCACCGGGATGGCAAACGTCGTAACCTCAACCTCGTCAGCTCTCCCACTTCATGAATCCCATTCTTCCCGTCCCACCCGAGCCGACCGAAGCCGAAATCCAGCATACCGCCTACCTGCTCTGGCTCGAAAGTGGCCAGGTGCCCGGTCGGGATCTGGAAAACTGGCTGGCGGCCCGGGAACTCCTGCGGCACCGGCACGCGCCGGCGGCCGGACACAAGCGCGGCAAGGTCAGCGTGATTCCGCCGGCCATCCCGGTGACGCCCCCCGCCAAGAAACGCTGAGCCTCTCCCGCCATGCCCGTCGTTCCCCTCACCATCATTGTCAGCCTCTGCCTCGTCTTCAGCTTCGTCGTGTTCTTCCTCCGGGAGCACGCTCGCGGCGGAGTCAGCAGCGCAGAGCGCGATTCCCTTCTCCCGCTTGCCGAGGAAGGCGTCCGCCTCGCCTCGGCCTCGAAAACTCATGCCGCGTCGGACTGCGGCTGCCACGATGGCAGCCGGGCACCGTGCGCGGGATGCCTTCGCCGTCAGGCCTGATTCGCGCGTATGTCCACTGCAATTCCGCCCGCCCCGGCTCCCGCCGGGAAAAAAATCGTCCTCGAGTTCAACGACCAGATCGTCCGTCAGTTCCTCCTCGCCACCGTTCTTTGGGGCGTGGTCGGCATGCTGGTGGGAGTGCTGATCGGAACGCAGCTCAATTTCTGGCAGGCCAACTTCGGCCTCGAGTGGCTGACCTTCGGGCGCCTCCGCCCGCTGCATACGAACGCGGTCATCTTTGCCTTCGTCGGCAACATGATGTTTGCGGGCGTCTATTACTCGACCCAGCGGCTGGTGAAGGCGCGGCTCGCGAGTAATTTTCTCTCGCAGCTCCACTTCTGGGGCTGGCAGGCGATCATCGTCGCGGCCGCCATCACCCTCCCGCTGGGCTTCTCCCGCGGCAAGGAATACGCCGAGTTGATCTGGCCGATCAACATCGCCGTCGCGCTCATCTGGGTCGTGTTCGGCGTGAACTTCTTCTGGACCCTCGCCCGGCGGCGGGAGCCCAGTCTCTACGTCGCGATCTGGTTCTACATCGCGACGATCGTGACGGTGGCGATGCTCTATATCGTCAACCATCTCTCGCTGCCGACGAGTTTCACGCACAGCTACCCGCTGTTCGGCGGCGTGCAGGACGCCCTCGTGCAATGGTGGTACGGGCACAACGCCGTGGCCTTCTTCCTGACCACGCCGATTTTGGGCATCATGTACTACTTCATCCCGAAGGCCGCGGAGCGCCCGGTGTACTCCTACCGCCTCTCGGTGATCCATTTCTGGTCCCTGGTCTTCGTCTACATCTGGGCCGGCCCGCATCATCTGCTGAACACGTCGCTGCCGAACTGGCTGCAGAACCTCGGCATGACCTTCTCGCTCATGCTCTGGGCGCCGTCCTGGGGCGGCATGCTCAACGGCCTGCTCACGCTGCGCGGTGCGTGGCACAAGCTGCGGACCGACCCGGTGCTTAAGTTCATGGCCGTGGCCGTCACCTTCTACGGCATGGCGACGTTCGAGGGACCGCTGCTTTCCATCAAGTCGGTCAACGCGCTGGCGCATTACACGGACTGGATCATCGGCCACGTGCACGCCGGCGCCCTGGGCTGGAACGGTTTCATGGCCGCGGGCATGATCTACTGGATGCTGCCGCGGCTCTGGAACAAGCCGCTCTACTCCGTGCCCCTGGCTAACCTGCACTTCTGGATCGGGACCGTGGGCATCCTGCTCTACGTCGCCGCCATGTGGGTCAGCGGCATCACGCAGGGCCTGATGCTCAATGCGACGACCGACCACGGCACGGTGCTCGCGTACCCGAACTTCCTGGACACGCTGAATTCCATCCGGCCCCTCATGCTGATGCGCGTCATCGGCGGCGGGCTCTATCTCGCCGGCTTCCTCGTGCTGGTCTACAATCTGTGGCAGACGATTCGCGGGGCGCAGCCGGTCAACGGCACGATCGAGGTGTTCGAGGACGAGCCGAAGCTGGCCGCCACGGCTCCGCACCTGGGGCTGCTCGACACCTTCGTCAGCGCCCCGGTCATCTTCAGCGTCCTCGGCGCGGCCTTCGCCTGCCTGTGGATGTTCACCCACGACCTCGTGAGCATTCTCGGACTTGTGGCCATGCTGCTTTGCGGTGTGCTCGCCTTCGCCCATTGGGAGGCGCGCAACAAGGCGTGGGGTTCGTGGTACGACCGCCTGCTCGTCAACTCCCTGCCGTTTACGATCCTCACGTTCATCGCGGTGGCCGCGGGTGGCCTGATCCAAATCATTCCGACCGTCGCCGCCCGGCATGCCACGAAGGACGACGACCGCCGCCAGCTGCCCTACACGCCGCTCGAGCTGGCGGGCCGCGACATCTATGTTCGCGAGGGCTGTTACAACTGCCACTCGCAGATGATCCGCACCCTCGTGCCGGACGTGCTCCGCTACGGTGACTACTCGCGCCTGAGCGAGTCGCGCTACGACCACCCGTACCAGTGGGGCTCGAAGCGGACCGGCCCGGATCTCGCCCGCGAGGGCGGCAAGTATCCGAATGTCTGGCACGTGCGCCACATGGAGGATCCGCGCTCGATTTCGATCGGCTCGAACATGCCCGGCTATCCGTGGCTGCTCGCCCACGACACCGATGTCGCCGCGCTGCCCTCGAAGCTCTCCGCGCAGCGGACCCTCGGCGTGCCCTATCCGAACTGGACGCCCGAGCAGATCAACGCCCGGGTGATGGAACAGGCCCGCGCCATCTCGACGGAACTCCGCACCGCCGGCGCCTATGTCGCCCCCGAGAAGGAAATCATCGCCCTCGTCGCCTACCTGCAGGTGCTCGGCCGCTCCGAGCCCACCGCCCCGGCGACAGTCGCGGCCAAATAACCCCTTCCGACCATGTTTCGCCGTCTCATCCTCGAAGACTCCGCTCCGCTCTACACGATCGCCGCGTTCCTGACCGCGGCCTCGATCTTCTGCTCCTTTGCGTGGCACGCGCTGCGCATGAAGCGTCCGCAGGTGGAGCGGTTTGAGAACCTGCCCTTTGACACCGCCACGCCCGCCGCCGGCGAGCCGGCCAACTCCAGCGTCACCGCCCGATGAAACCCGTCCTACCTCCCACTGGTGAGGAGTCCCTCCGCCCGCATTCCTACGATGGCATCCAGGAATACGACAAGCGGCTGCCGAACTGGTGGCTCTACACCCTTTATGCGACCATCATCTTCTGGGTCGGCTACTGGTCCTATTACGAGTGGTTCGGCGCGGGCCGGACGGGCCCGCAGGTGGTGAACGCGGCCATGGCCAGCATCGAGGCCGAGCGCCTCGCCTCTGCTCCGGTCGACGACTCCAGCCTCTGGAAGATGAGCCAGAACACCGCCATCGTCAGTGCGGGCAAGGCGGTTTTCGACGCCAACTGTTCCGCTTGCCACCTGGTTTCGATGCGGGGCAAGAGTGAGAGCCCGGTCGCCATCGGCCCCGATCTCACCGACCAGAAGTGGGTCAACGGCGGCCGGCCGACGGAGGTCTACAATCTCATTACCAAGGGTGTTCTGACGAAGGGCATGCCCACGTGGGGCCCGGTCCTCGGCGCCAAGAAGATCAGCGACGTGACGGCGTACGTCATGAGCCGGCACAAGGAGGGCGATCCCATCCTCGTGGAGACGCCACCGCCGACTCCATGATCCCAGCGCGCGTCCACCCCAGCGCGCATCGAACCGATGTCCGCGCCACTTTCCCACGAACCGCCTTCCCGCGACTCCGTCACGACCATTCGGTCGGACGGTTCGCGCCCGTTTGTCTACCCGGCTGACGCCCACGGGCGCTTCGCCACGGCCCGGCAGTTCTCGGCCTACGCGCTGATCGCGTTCTATCTCTCGCTGCCGTGGATCAAGGTTAACGGCTATCCGGCCGTCTTCCTCGATGTGGCGAACCGCCGCTTCCACCTCTTCGGCATCACGCTCGCGGCGCAGGACCTCTGGCTCCTGTTTTTCGTAATCACGGGTCTCGGTTTCTCGCTGTTTTTCATCACCTCGCTGCTCGGGCGGATCTGGTGCGGGTGGGCGTGCCCTCAGACGGTTTTTCTCGATCACGTCTACCGGCGCATCGAGCGCTGGGTGGAAGGCGACGCGGTCGAGCGTCGCGCGTTGCAGGCCGCGCCGATGTCGGCGAACAAGTTCTTCAAGCTCACGCTCAAGCACGGGTTGTACGTGCTGGTCTCCGCGATCATCACCCACCTCTTCCTCGCCTACTACGTCTCGCTGCCGGAAGTCTGGGGCATGGTGCGGGCGGCGCCGGCGGAGCACTGGAGTGCGTTCGCCTTCATCTTCGTCGCCACCTTCGGGCTCTATTTCAATTTCGCCTGGTTCCGCGAGCAGCTCTGCATCGTTATCTGTCCTTATGGGCGGATTCAGTCGGCACTGATCGACGACCACTCGCTTGTGATCGGCTACGATGCCACCCGCGGCGAGCCGCGTGGCAAGGTTGGCACCACGGGTGTGGGCGACTGCATCGCGTGCAATCGCTGCGTGCAGGTTTGCCCGACCGGCATCGATATTCGCCAGGGCCTTCAGATGGAGTGCATCGGCTGCACCGCGTGCATTGACGCCTGCGACGATATCATGACGAAGCTGAAGCGCCCGGCCGGGCTCATTCGTTACGATTCCCAAAAGGCGTTCACCGGCGGCCGCACGCGCTGGCTGCGTCCGCGCACCTTCCTCTACGGGTTGCTCCTGCTCGTGGGCGCCTCGGTGGCAACCTGGGCCTTGTCCACTGTCCGGCCCGCGAATTTCGGCGTCACGCGCATGACCGGCGGGCCCTACGTGATCGACGCGGGTTCGGTGCGAAATCAGTTTCTCGTGCGGATCGTGAACAAGCGGAATGAACCGGCGCGGTTTCTGGTCCGGCTCGAGGACGTTCCCAAGACCGTCCGGAAGATCGGCTTCGAGGAGGTCCTCGAGGTCGGGCCGCTCGGGGAGGTCGTGCAGCCGCTCGTGCTCCAGCAGGCGCGGGGAGCCTACACCGGCCCGTTCCATTTCGAGGTGCGCGTGGAGGATGCCGCGGGCCGTTTTCATCTCGAGCGCGCGGTCGAATTTCTTGGGCCTGAGGCCCGGCTCCTGCGGGAGGAAGAGGAGGAGAAGCACCGGCATGAACGCGAACGTCACTGAGTCCGGCCCCGCAGAGGCGCCCGCCGCCCGGCCCTCGCGGCTGTGGTGGTGGTTCGTCCTGGCCTTCGTGGTGCAGGCCGCCGCGTGGACGACCTGGCTCGTCATCGCGTCACATCACCGCGTCGAGGAAGTCCCGCTCATCACCAACGGTCGCTGACGTCATGGAATTTGCCGCCGTCAACTCTCCCGGGGCCGCTTTCGTCGCGGGGCTCGTCACGAGCCTGCACTGCGCCGGCATGTGCGGTCCGCTCGCGTGCACCCTGCTGCCGGGGCGCCATGAGCGCGTCGATGCCCAGACGGTGACCACGGTTTATCATGTCACCCGGCTGACCGCGTACGCGGTGCTCGGAGCGATTGCGGGTGGGCTGGGCCGCACTCCGCTGGGGTGGGTTTCGCAGTCGGCGCTCCGCTGGCTGCCGTGGGTGCTGGTCCTTTTCTTCGTCGCGCTCGCGCTCCGCTGGGATCGCCATCTGCCGAAGCCGGCTTTCCTCGGACGTTTCACGCTGCGGCTGCAGGAATGGCGGCGGGGTCGTTCCCGGGTGCAGGTGGCGGCGGCCGTCGGTTTCGCGACGCCGCTGCTGCCCTGTGGCCCTCTCTATTTTCTGGTCGGGCTCGCCTTGATCTCCGGGTCGGCGCAACGCGGGGTGGAGTTCATGCTGGCGTTCGGCCTCGGCACGGTGCCGCTCCTCTGGCTGGCGCAGACGCAGTTTCACTGGGTGCGGCAGCGGCTGTCGCCGCTCTGGCTCGGCCGCACGCGGCTGGCCCTCGCGCTGACGACCGCCGCCATCATCGGGTGGCGGTTGCGGGCGACGCTCGGTTTCGCCGGGCCCGATCCGATGAATTTCATCTGCTTCTGATATGAGCACCGCGGCCGCTCTCACTCCGAACCCGCCCGCTCCGTTGGATCTTGGCGCGGCGGCCCCGGCCCCGGACTCGGCGCGGTCCGGCCGTCTGCCGTCCTGCCGCCATTGCGGCACGGCGCTGAGCGACGAGGCGATGCGGAAAAGCGGCTTCTGCTGCGCGGGCTGCAGCTACGTGTACCGGCTCGTGCACGAGCAGGGGCTTTCGGGGTATTATCGAATCAAGGACGACATCACGGCGCCGGCGGACGCCGCCGTCTTCCAGGCGCGCGACTACGAATGGCTGACGGCGGCCCAGCAGGAGGCTGAGCGGGCTGAACGTCCGATCCCGGAACTCAATCTCGACGTGCAGGGAATTTCGTGTGCCGGGTGCGTCTGGCTGATCGAGCGGATTTTTCAGCAAATGCCGGGCGCGCGCGACCTCATGGTGAACGCGCAATACGGTACGATGCGGCTGCGCTGGGTGCGCGGCGCGTTCGTCGCGACCGACTTCGCGCGGAAGCTCCAGGCCTTCGGCTATCTCGCGGGTCCGGCGGGCGAAGTCGTGGCCGAGCCGGAGAGCCGCGCGATCGTGAAGCGGATTGGGCTCTGCACCGCGCTGGCGATGAATGTCATGCTCTTCTCGCTGCCGACTTACTTCGGCATGGAGCGGGCGTACGAATGGGCCGGCCTGTTCGGCGTGCTCAGCGCGGTCTTCGGCACGCTGAGCGTGCTGGTCGGCGGCACCTACTTCCTCGGCCGGGCCGTGCAGGCGCTGCGCGAGCGGGCCATGCATATCGATTTGCCGATCGGGCTCGGGATTCTCGGGGCCTATGCCGGCTCGCTTTACGGCTGGGTGGCCGGGCGGGAGGAGTTCGTGTACTTCGATTTCGTTTCGGCCTTCATCCTCCTGATGCTCGTGGGCCGCTGGGCGCAGGTCGCCGCGGTGGAGCGCAATCGCCGCCGGCTGCTGGCGCATCAGCCGAAGCCACCGCGCGTGCGGCTGGTATCGGGTGGCGACGTCCCGCCCGAGCAACTGCGGACCGGCCAGGCAATTCGCCTCGGAGTCGGCCAGACGCTCCCGGTGGAATCGCGGCTCGCCGCCGCGGCGACCTTCTCCCTCGCCTCGATCAACGGCGAGGCGGAGCCGAGAGTCTTTCAACCCGGCCAGCGCGTGCCCGCCGGCGCCATCAACATCGGCCGCATCGACGCTGAACTCGTGACGCTGCAGCCGTGGGCCGACTCACTGCTGGCCCAACTGCTCGCGCCGGGCGAGCGCCCCGGCAGCCGGCATCTTTGGCTCGAACGGATTGTCCGCGGCTACCTGATTGGGATCATCGGCCTCGCGGTGGTGGCCGGAGCCGCCTGGGGGGTGACGACGGGCGACCTGCTGCGGACCGGCGCAGTGGTCACGGCGATCCTCGTCGTCTCATGTCCGTGTGCCATCGCCCTGGCGTTCCCGCTGGCGGATGAGATGGCCACGGTGGCGCTGCGCCGGCGCGGGGTATTCGTGCGCGAAGGCGATCTCTGGGCCAAACTGGAGCAGGTGCGACAGCTCGTGTTCGACAAGACTGGCACGCTCACGCTGGAGACGCCCGTGCTGCTCAATCCCGAAGTGCTCGCCGCTCTCGATGGCGAGGCCCGGGCGGCGCTGCTGGCACTGGTGCGCGACAACCCTCACCCGTTGAGCGAGGCGCTCCGGCCGTTGCTCCTGGCCCGTGGGTCGGATGAGCCGCTGGCGGGCGACGTCGAGGAAGTGGTCGGCGCAGGTGTCTCGCTTGGGCCCTGGAGCCTGGGTCGTGCGGGCTGGCGCGACGCCGCGGGCGGCGGCGGGACGGTGTTTGCCCGCGACGGTGTCGTGCAGGCCCGTTTGGAATTTGCGGATTTGCCGCGCCCCGACGCGCGCGTGGAACTGGCGGCGCTGCGGGCGAGGGGATTGGACGTCTTTATTCTCAGCGGCGATCAGGAGGCCAAGGTGACGGCGCTGGCGACCGAGCTTGGGTTGCCCGCCAGCCACGGTCTGGCGGGACGTTCGCCGGCGGAGAAGGCGGCGTGGCTCGAGGCCCATGGCGCGGATCGCACGCTGATGCTCGGCGATGGCGCGAACGACAGCCTCGCATTTGATCGCGCCCTGTGCCGCGGCACGCCCGTGATCCACCGTGGCGTGCTCGAGCGGAAGGCGGATTTTTATTATCTCGGCCGCGGGATCGGTGGATTGCGCGCTCTCTTCGAAGTGGATGCGACCCGCCGGCGGACGCAGCGAGTCATCCTGATCTTCTCGATCGGCTACAACCTGCTCGCCGTCGGCCTCGCCGTGGCAGGCCGGATGAATCCCCTCGTGGCGGCGGCGCTGATGCCGATCAATTCCCTCCTGACGCTCGCGATCGTGACGACGGGCATGCGGTCCGCGTTGAAACGATAGATCGTCTCAAATACCCGAGCCGGATTGAGCCGGAAGCCAGGAAACCGGGAAGGGATGATGCCTCCGAAAGTAGCTTTGCAGCCCGGGGTGTGAGCAGCGGGGCGGTTCATCGGCGGAGTAATGAAAAAGGCCCCGCCCGCACGGGCAGGCCGACCTCAAGCGGCGCGGCGCTGCGCCAATGCCCCCATCAGGTTCGCCGCAACGCGGCGAACCTCAGCGGCGAACCTTCTTCTTCGCCTTCGCGTCCTTGGACTCCTTGGCGGGTACAATGACCACGGGGCACTTCGACCGCGTCAGCACGCCATGCGTCGTGCTGCCGACGAGGAGATCGTAAAAGGCAGTGTGACCGTGTGAACCCATGACAATGTAGTCCGCCCCGACTTTCTGGGCTTCCTCGACGATCAGGGTGACGGGGGAGCCGACGGCGTAGTCACTCGCGACGGTGATTCCGTCCGCGCGCAGCTTTTCCTCCAGCTTGGCGAGATGGCGGGCGGCGTTCTTTTCGCCGGCATCGGTGATCTCCGCGATGTTCTCCATCAGCGGCGCGTACTCTCCTAGCACGACCGGCGGTTGGATGACCGAGAAGAGCACGACGCGGGCGTCGAGGGCGCGGGCGAGACCCGACGCCTCGGCGATCACGGCGTCGGAAATTCCAGAGAAGTCGACCGGGGCGAGGATCGTTTTCATGCGGTAATCATACTTTTCACGCCGAATCCGCGCAACGCATTCGTTGACATACGGTGCGCGAAATTTGTCGGCGGCCGGCCGAGCTGGTGCCAATTTTGACAGGTGACGGAGGGTTGCCAAAGCGCCCGGTCCGTTTTTCCGCTGGTAACGTCAGGAACTGCTAGCTGATTTCGTCCCGTCTCTCCGCCCCATGGAACCCCTCTTCCGCCACAATTAGGCGCTCCGATTATGTCGAGCGCCAGCCCCAAGCACGGCTTCCTGCCTGCCTTACGGCGGATCGGGGCGGTCATCCCGGAGGTGATCGAACTGTTCGATTACCTCGAAGACGTGCCGTTCTGGCTCAAGGACGCCGATTGCCGGTTTCAGTGGGTGAACATCTCGTTTGTGCTGACGTTCGGTGCCCGGAGCCGGGCCGAAATCATCGGCAAGACGGACTACGACTTTTGCGGCGAGGTGCTCGCCAACCAATACCGGATGGACGACGAGCGGGTGCTGCGGGGCGATCGGATCCTGTCGCGCGTGGAACTGGTCGGCCAGTTCGCTCATACGGCGCGTTGGTTCGCGACGACGAAAATCCCACTCCGCAATGGACAGGGTGGAATCGTCGGTTCCGCGGGATTCACCCGGCCAATGTATCAGCAACCGGCGGCGACAGTGGCTGGTTCGCCGCTCAGCGCCGCCATCCGGTTAATCAGTGAGTACTTCGCCGACGGGATCGCGAATGAGCAACTGGCCAAGGCCTGTGGACTGTCCGTGCGTACGTTCGAGCGCCAGTTTCGGGCCGTTTACCAGAGTTCGCCGCACGAATATATCCGCCAGTTGCGGGTTCGCATGAGCTCCAGCGCGCTGGTGTTTTCCCGGAAGTCGATCGCGGAAGTCGGGAGCGAATTCGGCTTCGCCGACCAGAGTCACTTCACGAAGGAATTCAAGCGCGTCATGGGCGAAACGCCCCGCGCCTACCGGGCCCGTTACCTCTTTTGACCGACGCCGCGTTTCTACCAAGAAATGTCGCCAGCCTTCTATTCGGTAACACCCCATTTCGCTACTCTTTCGCCTGATCCGAAGGCAAGCGCCTCCGGCCCCTGCTTCCTGCCCCGTCTTACCCCTGTCGCGTGGCGCCGTTCACCTAGCGGCGCGAGCGGAAAATTTAACAAATTACCTACCATGAAATTGCCCCAAGCAAAACCGGTTATCTGCTCCGCGCTCGCTGCCTTGAGCCTGAGTGCTCTTCCCCTCTGGGGACAATCCGCGCCGTTGGCGCCACAAGCAAAAGAAGAGGCGGCGGTGAAGCTCGATCCGTTCAGCGTCAGCGCGGCCTCGGACGTTGGCTTCGTGGCCGCCAGTTCGCTGGCCGGCGGACGTATCGCCACCGCGCTGAAGGACACGCCCGTCGCCTACTCCGTCGTGACGAAGGAGTTTCTCGAGGCGTTCAACATCACCGATGTCAGCCAGGCGGCGCAGTTCACGACGGGCGCCTACTCGATGGATAACGACGGCACCCAGCGGCAATACGGCCGCACCGAGGCGTCGCAGATCACGATGCGCGGCGTGAAAGTCGGCCAGCCGCAGGTCAATTTCTTCAACTTCCAGTACACGGCGGACAGTTTCAATCTCGACCGCGTCGACTTCGCGCGCGGGCCGAATTCCGTGCTCTTCGGCGCCGGCGGCGTGGGTGGCACGATCAACTCGGTGACCAAGCAGGCGATCACCAGCCGCCAGATTCAGGAAATGAAACTTTCGGTCGGCACCTACAACCGGTACCGCGTGTCGTTCGACGTGAACCAGCCGATCAACGACAAGATTGCGGTCCGCCTGAACGCCATGTTGTCCGATGGCGACACTTGGCGGTCCTTTGAATGGGCGAAGCGCACCGGCTACCACATCGCCGCCACCTACAACGTCACCCCGAAGTTCACCATCCGCGGCGAAGTCGAGTACGGTGATCGCAGCGAGTCCAAGTTCACGATCCTGAAGGACACCGTTTCCGGCTGGGACGGCCGGACCTATAATTTCACGGCTCCGCTGACCGGGGCGGGTGCACCGACCAATGCCTTCCTCGCGGCGGCCGGTATTCAGCGCCGCACGCCGATGAAGTGGGTTTACCACCAGTCGT
The DNA here is from genome assembly GCA_947472765.1 of Opitutia bacterium. GTDB lineage: Bacteria > Verrucomicrobiota > Verrucomicrobiia > Opitutales > Opitutaceae > ER46. The sequence goes on along the minus strand of CANJCM010000006.1, from coordinate 76,622 downwards.
TCGGGCCGATGCCGCTCAACTTCCAGAATACCTTCGAGACGCTCGGGGCGGCCTACAATGCGGACCCGACGCTGACCAACCGGCTCGAGGGCAAGCCCATCCGCACGGTCGGCTTCAGCCTGCGCGGCGCGGAGATGGCGGGCGCATTCACGGGCGTCTCCAACAACACCCGCTATATGAATGTCGAGGGCGGTTCCCCTTACTTCCATCGCTTCGACCAGTCAGACACGACGATGTGGAGCAGTGACGTCCCGACTTACCATGAGAAGAGCCTCAGCCGCTCGATTTTCATGAACTATACCCTGGGCGAACACCTGTTTCTCGAGGTCGCCGGGAACATCAATCACTCGAATCTCTTTGGCCGCTCGAACGTGCGCGACGGGCTCAACGACATCCGCATGGACATCCTCCAGACCCTGCCGAACGGCGCGCCGAATCCGAATTTTCTCCGGCCCTACAGCGAGTATTTCGACCAACGCGTCTGGAAGATTCACACCTTCACCAATATCCGGGCGCAGGCCGTCTACCGGCGTGACACCCGGATCGGAAAACTGCAGGCCGGCATCATGGCGGGCCAGACGAAGCATCTGCTGGAAGAGCGCTCGGACCAGCCCTTGCTGGGCCTGACGAGCATCCGGGCCGACGCCCGTGGCTGGGCCTCGGATGTCGAGCAAACCCAGTTCACCTACTGGACCCGGCACTACGTCGACGAACTCGATCGGCCGTTTAACCCCGATTCAATCGTGAAGCGGCCGCTTAGCCTTTATAATCCGGTCAACGGCATCACTGAGTCGCTGACCCCGAAGTACGTTTCAGACGTGCGTCGCGAAGAGCGTTTGGGCGACAGCAAGCGCAAGCTCCGCTTCATTCAGGGCGCCGCGAACCTCGATTTGTTCAAGAACCGCTTGATCCTGATCGGCGCGTACCGTCGCGATCTGACCCAGTACCAGCAACTCCGTTATCTGCAGGCCGGCCGGATGCCTGCGGGCTGGGATGGTTCGTACCTCACCTACCGCACGCTGCCCCCCGACGATTACTGGGGTCTGCGCTACTTCCCGAAGGATGCGACCGGCAAGGTCATCGGGCCCGAGGACGGCGCGTTCGTTCGTCCGACTGCGGTCGTGGGCGGCGTCCCGCTGCCCCTGGCGCAATATGCCAAGGACCGCTTCCGCGACGACTTTAGTGTGCCGATCGTGTACAACAACGTGAATACCTACACCACGGGTGCGGTGCTCAATATTTTCCCGTGGTTGGGCATCTACGGCAACAAGAGCCAGACCTACGACTTGTCTGAGGGCACGACGCCCCTGATTGACGGCACCCTTGGCAAGGTGACGACCTCGGACGGCAAGGACTACGGTGTCCGCGTTACCCTGCCGAACGGCAAGATGTCGTTCAGCTTCGGCATGTACGACGCCAGCCAGGTCGGCGCCCGCGTGACCGCGGTCGGCGGCTTCACCGGCGCCTACAGCAGCATCGCGAACGCCCCGGTCATCGGCGACCTGAGCGAAAACGGAGCGAACATCCGCGGCCTGAAGACCTTCACCTTCGCCGTGCAATCCACGGTGACCTCCAACACGAAGGGCTATGAGTCCGAGTTGACCGCGAACTTCACGCCGAACTGGCGCATGACCTTCAATCTCGCGAAGACGACCCCGATCATCACCGACCGTTACCCCGAGATGATTCAGTATTACAAGGACACGGAGTCCGTGATTCGCCAGATTCTGAACGACGCCGGTGTCATCATCGGTGCGGACAACGTCGCCTTCATCAATCCGTCGCTCAACGACCCGGCGAAGATCAACCAGACCCGTGTCACCGCCGCCGCGAACGCCTGGAATACCCTGCAGCAAACCGTCATGCCGAACGTGCTCGGAACGCTGCCGCAGCTCCAGACCGGCCAGGCCGAGTGGGTGGGCAACGTCGCCACCGATTACCGTCTGCGCAACGGCAAGCTGAAGGGGCTCCGCGTGGGCCTCGCGGTAAACTACCGTTCGGGCCAGGTCGTTGGTTTCCGCGGCAGCGACACCATTCCTGACCCGAACAATCCGGCGCTGGCCATCGATGATCCCCGCGTCGACCAATACACGCCGGTTTACGGGAATGCCTTCTACAAGGCAGTCGGCACGATGTCCTACACGGTGACCCTCCGTGAGCGCCGCAAGCTGGCGCCGAAGACCCTTCAGTTCGATCTGCAGATCGACAATCTCTTCGACTGGCAGAAGCCGATCTACGGCAACCTCGGCACTTCCGCCGCCACGAATCCCACCAAGCAGGTGCCGCTCAACGGCGACTGGACGACGCCGGCGAACAAGACCGTTCCTGGCAACCCGTCCGTGATCATGCCGCGGAATTACATGCTGTCCGCCAAGCTGAACTTCTGATCTCCGTTTCCCGGGATTTCTCAAGAGCCGGACCGCCTCGCGCGGTCCGGCTTTTCCGGCCCCGGACCCCTGTCCACCATGTCACGAAATTGTGAGTCCCGGGGCTGCTTTCTGTCGCGTCGGCCGGTTGCTTTGGGCGCTCGCGCGTGACATTGTCCCGTGACTCTCGCGTATGAGCCCGCACTCCCAGGTTTCGCCGCGCTCCTGACATGATCCGCCTGCCGTCGCTCCCACCGTTTTTCGTGATGCCGCTGCTCCTGGCCTTGGCCGGAGGGGCGGCCGGCGCGGCGGAGATCGATCCGGTGGCGTTCACGGATCGTTACTGCTCGAGCTGCCACAACGACGTCGACAAGGAGGCGGGCCTGGACCTGACGAGCCTGAAGTTCGATCCGAAGGATGCGGCGAATTTTCAGACGTGGGTGAAAGTTCACGATCGCATCCAGACCGGCGAAATGCCGCCGAAGGAAAAGAAGCGTCCCGCCGCGAACGAGGTGGCGCCGTTTCTTCAGCAGCTCGCCGGCTCGCTCACGTCCTTCGAACAGGCCAAGGCGGCGCGCGACGGCCGCGCCACCGAGCGACGGCTGAATCGCTACGAGTATGAAAACGCCCTGCGCGATCTTCTCAATGCGCCCTGGCTGCAGGTGAAGAGCCAGCTGCCGGAGGACGGCGAGGCCTTTCGTTTCAACAAAGTGAGCCGGGCACTGGATGTCTCGCACGTCCACATGGCCCGCTACATGAGTGCCGCTGATTACGCGATGCGGCAGGCCATCAGCGTGCAGCTCGAACGTCCGGCCCGCACGGTCCGCCGCTATTACAGCCGCGACATTCCGGGCATCCTGAGGAATTTCACACTCCACGAGTTCAATTCGTATCCCGATCGGCTCACCTTCCCGGTGCTCGACTCGAAGGCCCAGCCGGCCGTGCGACTCAGTCAGGAGCCGCTCACGGTCGGCGACACGGATCCCGAGACGCGCAATCGCGAGGCGCTCGGGAAAGTCGCGAGCATCTTCAGCGATGCCGGCGGTTATAGCTGGAGCCAGTTTCGCGCCCCAGTGTCGGGCCGCTACCAGGTCCGGTTCAGCGGCTATTCGATTTGGGTCGGGCCCGGCTCGAATCGAACCCAGTGGCGTGGGACCGGTGCGGACAAGGGTCCGGTTGACCTCGCCCTCCAGTGGTTCCGCCCCGACGTCGATGATGTTTCGAAGGGCCGGCAGGACGAACCGATTGGCGTCTATGCCCAGTTGGGCGGCGTGAAACGCCGCCTCGGCATGTTCGACATCAAGCCCGAGCCCACCGTGGGTGAACTCGACGTGATCCTGAATGCGAATGAAGTCATTCAAGCCGATGCGGCCCGCTTCATTCGCCTGCGTGTCACCGGCGAACTTTTCGGCAGCCGGAATCCGCTGGCGCAAGTCGACGGCATGCCCGGTTTCGCGATGCAATGGATGGAAGTCGACGGACCGATCTCCGACGAAGCGACGGGCGCGGGCTACCAGATCCTCTTTGGCAGCCTGCCCTTGAAGCGACTCGCTCGCGGCGAAGACGGACTTGAAATCGACGTGGTCGCGGCGATGCCCGCCGGCCGCGGTGCCCCCGGCGGCGGTGGCGGACGCGGCGGTCCGCCCATGCAGCAGGTGCCGATCGATGTGGTCTCGGCGAACCCCAAGCAGGATGCGGAGCAACTGTTGCGGACTTTCATGGCCCGGGCTTATCGCCGCACCGTCCAGGACCGCGATGTCCAGCGCTTCCTCGCAGTCATTCACGGCCAGCTCGAGGCCGGACACAACTTCGCCCAGTCAATGGTGGCGGGTTACACCGCCGTGCTCGCGTCGCCCGGGTTCGTTTTTGTCGAGGAAAAGCCGGGCCGGCTCGATGACCACGCCCTCGCCACGCGCCTCGCGTTGTTCCTTTGGAATTCCGAACCGGATCTGGCGCTGCGCGAACTCGCGGCGAAGGGTGAACTCCGCCGGCCGGAAGTGCTGCGCGCGCAGACGGAACGACTCCTGAACGATCCAAAATCGGGGCGCTTCGCCGAGGCGTTCACGGATTACTGGCTCGATCTCCGCAAGATCGACGACTCGTCGCCCTCGAGCACCTTGTACAACGACTACGAGCTCGACGATCCGCTCAAGGACGCCGCGCTCGATGAAACTCGGTTGTTCTTCTACGAACTCGTCCGCGCCAACCTCCCGGCCCGCACGATCGTCGATTCGGATTTTGCCTTCCTCAATGAGCGGCTCGCGCAGCACTACGGTGTCCCGGGAGTGCAGGGCGTGAAGATGCGCCGCGTCTCGCTGCCGGCCAGCAGTCCGCGGGGTGGTCTGATGACGCAGGCGAGCGTGCTCAAGGTGACCGCAAACGGAACCACGACTTCCCCCGTGGTGCGAGGCGTCTGGATCTCCGAACGCATCCTTGGCCAGCCGCCGCCCCAGCCGCCGGCCTCGGTTCCCGCGGTTGATCCCGACATCCGCGGCGCGGTCACCATCCGCCAGCAGCTCGAGAAACATCGCGCCGACGAGAGTTGCGCGGCCTGTCATCGCAAAATCGATCCGCCCGGTTTCGCGTTGGAGAATTTCGATGTGATGGGCGGCTGGCGGGATCGCTACCGGGCGGAATCGCCCGACGCCGATCCGGAAAAAGGCTTCGGCATCAACGGGTGGGCTTTTGCGTTTCACTACGCGCTCCCCGTGGAGGCCGGCGGCCAGCTCGCCGACGGACGCAAGTTCGACGATATCCGCAGCTTCAAGCAGCTCTTGCTACGCGACGAGCGCGCCATTGCCCGGAATCTGGCGCGACAGCTCACCATCTATGCCACCTCCGCCCCGGTCCGCTTTGCCGACCGCGCTGCGATCGAGACTGTTCTCCAGCGGGCGCAGGGCGATGGCTTTGGCGTGCGCACGCTCATCCACGAGATCGTGCAGAGCGATCTCTTCCTGAATAAATGACGGGCGGCTCGCTCGCCCTCCCGACCAATCCTCCCCGGATCCTCCTATGAAACAGCCGACCAACTCTCCGCTCGCCGCCCCTTACATCGTCACCCGTCGTCCCCTGGACCGGCGGCGGTTCCTGCAGGGCGCCGGTGTCGCGCTCGCGCTCCCGATGCTCAATGTCATGCGGCCCGGCCTCGCCCGCGCCGCGGAATCGTCCTCCCCGCTGGCTCCTGCGGCGCACCCGCGACGGATGATCGGCATCTGTAACAATCTCGGGCTCCTGTCCTGGAACTTCTTCCCCGAGGGTGCCGGCCGCGACTACAAGCCGTCGATCTACCTCGAGCCGCTGATGTCGCATCGCCAGGACTTTACTGTCTTCAGCGGAGTCTCGCACCCGAACGTCGACGGCGGTCATCCGGCGGATGTGGCCTTCCTCACGGCGGCGCCGCACCCGGCCAGCAGTTCCTTCCGCAATACCATCTCGCTCGATCAATACATCGGTGAGCGCATCGGCACCCTGACACGTTTCCCCTCGCTGACGCTCTCGGTCAACACGCGGGCCCGGAGCCTGTCGTGCACGGGCACGGGCGTTGCCATCCCTCCGGAGGAAAAGGCCGCCGACGTGTTCAAGCAGCTCTTTCTCCAGGGCACGCCGCAGCAGGTGGAGAAACAAATCCGCAAGCTCGATACCGGCCGAAGCATCCTCGATGCCGTCGCCGGCCAGGCGAAGGATCTGCAGACGAATCTCGGCTCGGATGACCGCGACCGGCTCGATCAGTATTTTACGAGCGTGCGTGATCTCGAAGGCCGGCTGCTCGCTTCCCGGGGCTGGGAACAGAAGCCCAAGCCGGTGGTGAAGGTCCCGGCGCCAGTCGATCCGGCGAGTCCCGCGCAGTACATGGGGAAGGTTAAGGTCATGTACGATCTCGCGCGGCTCGCGTTCGAGACCGACTCGACGCGGTCCATCACGCTCATGCTCGACAGTGTCGCGACGCCGGTGCTGGAGATTCCGAACGTCCCGATCAACGAGGGCTACCATAACCTTTCCCACCACGGCAAAGCGGACGACAAGCTGACGCAGTTGAAGGCGATCGACCTGCTGCACATGAAGCTGCTGGCCGACCTGCTCTCCGATTTGAAATCCGTGCGGGAAGGCGAGGAGTCACTGCTCGATCGCACGATGGTTCTCTACGGCTCGAATTTCGGCGACGCGAACCGGCACGTGACGACGAACATGCCGATGGTCTTCGCCGGCGGCGGTTTCAAGCACGGCCAGCACCTCGTGTTCGACACGACCTACAATTATCCGCTTCCGAATCTCTTCGTCTCGATTCTGCAGCGGATGGGGATCCAGACGGATCGGTTTGCCTCGTCGACCGGCACGATGCGCGGCTTGGAAATGACGTGACCTTCCCGGTCCGCCCGCCGCATTTCCCCGCCGGGCGAGCAGGAACGTCGTTCCCGCCGGCTCCAACTCTGCCGCCCTTGCGTCGCTGGTGAAAACACCCTGCCGCCCATGAATCCGAATTTTCCTGCGCCCCTTGCTCTCTGGTCCGAAATTCGCCCCCGGTCGAGCTGGTGGGCGGCCGGCTTGCTGGCCGTCGCAGCGCTGGCTCCACTCTCCGTTTCCGCGGCGGCCGGGCTCGGGCCCGACGTGCTGGACTTCACGGATCGTCACTGCTCGTCCTGTCACAACGACGTCGACAAGGAAGGCGGCCTCGACCTCACGAGTTTCGCGTTTGCCCCCTCCGATCCGGCCAACTTCGCCACGTGGGTGAAGGTCCATGATCGCGTGCAGGCAGGCGAGATGCCGCCCAAGGAGAAGCGCCGTCCCGAAGCGAAGGAACTCGCTCCGTTCGTCCGCAGCGTGGCGACGGCACTGACGGGCTTCGAACAGGAAAAGACCGCGCGCGACGGACGGACGACCCGCCGCCGTCTCAATCGCTACGAGTATGAGAACGCGCTGCGCGATTTGCTGCAGGCGCCGTGGCTGCAGGTGAAGTCGCAGCTGCCGGAGGACGGCGAGGCGTTTCGCTTCAACAAAATCAGCCGCGCCCTCGATGTCTCGCACGTCCATCTGGCGCGCTACATGAGCGCGGCGGATTACGGCATGCGGCAGGCCATGAGCGCGCAACTCGATCGGCCGGCGCGCCAGACGAAGCGTTACTACGCGCGCGACGAACCCGCGCTGGGCCGGAATTTCCAGTTGCAGGAATTCAACACCTCGCCGGAGCGGACCAATTTTCCGGTGCTGCAGGGCCGCGGTCAGCCCGACGTGAGGGCCGGGCGTGCGCCGCTGACGGTCGGCGAGGCCGATCCGGAGATCCGCAACCAGGAGGCGATCGGCAAGGTGGCGAGTACCTTCGCGGATTTTGGCGGGTACAGCTGGACCCAGTTTCGCGCGCCGACGGCGGCACGGTACCGGATCCGTTTTAGTGGTTACACCATCTGGGTCGGCAATGGCGCCTCCCGCACGATGTGGCAGGGCACGGGCGCGAAGAAGGCGCCGGTGGACCTTCCTTTTCAGTGGTTCCGCCCCGACACCGACGACGTCTCGCCGGGCCGCCGCGACGAACCCATCGGCGTGTATGCCCAGACCGGCGCACTCAAACGGCGGGTCGGGGCCTTCGACTTCAAGCCCGAGCCTTCGGTGAGTGAGATCGAGGTCATGCTCATGCCGAACGAGGTGATCCAAACCGATCCCAACCGACTCTATCGCAGCCGCACCACCGGCGAATTGTACGGCGTCCGCAACCCGCTCGCCGAGCTCGACGGCATGCCGGGCGTGGCCGTGCAGTGGATCGAAGTCGACGGTCCGCTCGAGGATCCAAATGCCGGCGCCGGCTACCGCACGCTCTTCGGCGATCTGCCGATGAAGAAACTCCCGGCCGGCACGGACGGACTCGAACTCGATGTCGTCGCACCCGCGCCGCGCGGAGGTCGCGGACCTGGAGGCGGTGGCGGCCGGGGCGGTCCGCCGCTCGCGCAGGTGACCGTCGAGGTGGAGTCGGCGAATCCCTCCGCGGACGCCGACCGATTGCTCCGTTCCTTCATGGCGCGCGCCTACCGGCGGCCGGTGGAGGATCGCGATGTGCAGCGTTTCCTGGGCGTCATTCGGCAGGAGCTGGCAACGGGGCACAACTTCGCCCAGTCGATGGTCGCCGGTTACACGGCGGTTCTCGCGTCGCCTGGATTCGTCTTCGTCGAGGAGCCGACGGGCCGGCTTGACGATTACGCGCTCGCGACGCGACTCGCGCTCTTCCTGTGGAACTCGGAACCCGACTCGATCCTCCGCGGACTCGCGGCGAGGGGAGAGCTCGGCCGCTCCGAATCGCTGCGCGCGCAGACCGAGCGGATGCTCGCGGATCCGCGGTCGGACCGCTTCGTCGAGGCGTTCCTCGATTACTGGCTCGATTTGCGGAAGATCGACGACAGCTCGCCCTCCAGCACTCTCTATAACGATTACGAGCTCGACGATCCGCTGAAGGATGCCGCCGTGGAGGAAACGCGGCTCTTCTTTGCCGAGTTGCTGCGAGCCGATCTCCCGGCGCGGAACGTAATCAATTCCGAGTTCACCTTTCTCAACGAGCGGCTCGCCCGCCACTACGGCGTCGACGGCGTGAAGGGCGCCGTGATGCGCAAGGCGAAGCTCCCGGCGGACAGCCCGCGCGGCGGTCTGATGACCCAGGCCAGCGTGCTCAAGGTCACCGCCAACGGCACGACGACCTCGCCCGTGCTGCGCGGCGTCTGGATTGCGGAGCGTATTCTCGGCGAGCCGCCGCCCCCGCCGCCGGCGTCCGTCCCCGCCGTCGACCCGGATATCCGCGGGGCCGTCACGATTCGCCAGCAGCTCGAGAAACACCGGGCCGACGAAAGCTGTGCGGTGTGTCACCGCCGGATCGACCAGCCCGGGTTTGCCCTCGAGAGTTTCGATGTGATGGGCGGATGGCGTGACCGTTATCGGGCGGAGTCGCCGGATGCGACGCCCGAGCCCGGCTTCGGCATCAATGGCTGGCCCTTTATGTTTCACTACGCGCTGCCCGTTGAATCCAGCGGCCAGCTTGTGGATGGGCGCACCTTCAAGGACGTCCGTGAATTCAAGCAGCTCCTCCTGCAGGACGAGCGGGCCATCGCGCGTAACCTCGCGCGGCAGCTGATCACCTATGCGACCGCAGCCCCGGTGCGATTCAGCGATCGCGCGGCGGTCGACCGCATCCTCGACACCGCGAAGCCGCAGGGCTTCGGGGTTCGCACGCTCGTGCACCAGATCGTCCAGAGCGATCTCTTCCGCCACAAGTGACCCTTCGTCCAGTTTTCGACACTCTCATGGGCTTCGACCTCCGCTCTTCCGGCCGCGATTTTTCTCGTGCGGCCTCACGTCAACGCGCCCGGGCCGGCCTCTGGCTGGCTCTGGCCGCTCTCGCAACGGGGCGCATGCTCGCCGCGGAGGCCCGGACCGTGCCGGATCTCGAGTTGACGCTGGTTCCGATTCCCGCCGGCACGTTCACGATGGGCAGCCCGGCGGACGAGCGTGGGCGCAGTCCCAATGAAGGGCCACAGACCAAAGTTACGTTTGCGAAAGCCTTCTGGCTCGGCGCGACCGAGGTGACCCAGAAGCAATGGACTGCCCTGATGCCGGAGAATCCCAGCCAGTATAAGGTCGAGGCCAACCCGGTGGAAAAGATTTCCTGGCCCGAGGCGGTCGAGTTCTGTGCCAAGCTGACGGAACGCGAGCGCGCCGCGGGCCGCCTCCCTGAGGGCTACGTGTACGCGCTGCCGACTGAAGCGCAGTGGGAGTATGCGTGCCGCGCCGGTACGACAGGCGAATACGCCGGCGTGCTGGGCGACCTGGCTTGGTATTTCAAGAACACCGATGGACTCGCGCCGAAACCGGTCGCGCAGAAAAAGCCGAATGCGTGGGGCCTTTTCGACATGCACGGCAATGTCTGGGAATGGTGCGCCGACTGGTATGCCCCCTACGCCGGCGGCAGCGTCACGGATCCGCGAGGCGCGCCGGACGGAAAGATCCGCGTGGCGCGCGGTGGCGGCTGGGGCGACAACGCCGTCGACTGCCGCGCCGCCTTCCGCGCTGCGTTCAAGCCCGTGCAGCGCGGCAACAGCGTCGGCTTCCGCGTCGCGCTGGTGCCGGCCCGCTAAAACGCGGCGCCTTCAAGCGGGATCCGACGTATTTTGTAGGGGCGCGCCTCGTGCGCGCCCGATTGGCCGTTCGAGCGAGGCCTCCTCCCGTGGCTCAGGTCGGGCCCGATTCCGTGCACTCGGTGCAATCCGCGGTTAACTCCGGAAGTTTTTGACCACGGATTGCACAGAATACACGGAGCGCCTCGGAACCTGCGGCTGATGCTCGATTCGTGGCTTCCTGGCTTCAGGCTCCAAGCTTTTGGACAGGATTTGCAGGATTTGCAGGATGGGCAGGATGGAGCCGGGAGTTCCAATCCACGGACTGATTCAGTTCCCTCCTGTAAATCCTGTCATCCTGTCTCAACCACGCGTGGCTTGATTCCGTGTGCTCGGTGCACTCTGTGGTTAGCTCCGACCGGTGACCCACGGCAGCGCGTCGAGGTCGACGTTGCCACCGGTCAAGATCAGGCCAACGCGGCGATTCGCGACGGCGACTTTGCCTTCGAGGATCGCCGCGTAGACCACGGCCGACGACGGCTCGATCACGATCTTCATCGTTTCCCAGATCGTGCGCATCGCCGCGATGATCGTGGCTTCTTCCACGGTCACGATGTCGCGGACATAACGCTGGATCAGCTCGAAGTTCGGTGCGCCGACGTTGGTCCGGAGTCCGTCCGCGATCGTGTTCGTTTTCGCCAGCGGCACGACTTTGCCGGCGCGGAACGACTGGGCCGCGTCCGCCGCCTGCGCGGGTTCCGTGGCAACAACCTCCGTGGCGGGTCGCAGGCTGCGAGTGGCCACGGCGGTGCCAGCGAGCAATCCGCCACCGCCCACGGGACACATCACCAAATCAAGGTCCGGCACATCCTGCATCAGCTCGACCGCCGCCGTGCCCTGGCCGGCCATGACGTCGAAATTCTCGAAGGGATGAATCAACGTCGCGCCGGTGGCGGCGATGATGCGCGCACAGGCTTCCTCGCGCGCGGCCTGCGTCGGTTCGCAGAACACGATTTGTCCGCCGTAGCCCTCGACGGCGCGCGCCTTCACCTTCGAGGAATTCGACGGCATCACGATGTGCGCCGGAATGCCGCGGAGCCGGGCCGCCCGGGCGACGGCGGCGGCATGGTTGCCCGAGGAGTGCGTGGCGACGCCGCGGCGGGCGCTGGCTTCGTCGAGCGAGAAGACCGCGTTGGCTGCGCCGCGCGCCTTGAAGGCGCCGACCTTTTGAAAGTTCTCGCACTTGAAGAACAGCTTCGCGCCGGCGGCGGCGTCGAGGCGCGCGCTCGTGAGCACCGGGGTGCGGTGGATGTGCGGACGGATCCGATCGTGCGCGGCGAGGATGCGGGGCAAATCGAGGGTCATTGTCGGCCAGCTTGCGCCGCGTGGGACCGCCGTGCAAACTCGCGCTCATGGTCAAAAAACTCCTCCACACCCGGATGCGGGTGAACGATATCGAGCGCACCGTGAAATTCTATGAGCAGGCCCTGGAGCTCAAGGTGGCCCGGCGCAGCGTGTCGCCCCGCGGCGCGCAGATCGTCTTCCTGGCGACCCCGAACAGCGACGAGGAGATCGAGATCTGCCAGCTCCCGAACAGCCCGAGCGTGCAGGTGCAGCCGGACCTGATGCACCTCGCGTTCGAGGTCGAGAATCTCACTGAGTTTACCGCCAGGCTCGAAAAGAAGGGCTTCAAGCTCAGTGACGGACCGACGCCGACGAGCAGCGGTTCGATGATCGCCTTCATCGACGCCCCCGAGGGCTACGAGGTGGAGTTGATCGAGCCGGCGAAAAAATAAACCGCGGCACGCGCGGTTCCGATCATGCCGATGGAAGCGCCCGTGACGTCCCCAGCGGGACGCGACTGGCGTGATAACCCGTGGGTCGACGCGGTCGCGTTTGTCGTCGGGCTCTGGGTGGCGTGGCGCTGGCAGTGGCGCACCGGCGATCTGGTCTGGAGCCTCTGGCTCTCGAGCCTGGTAATCGGTTACGCGATCATCGTCTGGTCCATCTTCGGCCCGGGAGTGGTGCTGGTGACGCGCATCCTTCGCAGCGGTTTTGGAGGCACCGGTAATCTGTCCGCTTTGGCGCCGTCCGCCAAAGGCGGGGCGCTGGCGGTCGCGTTTGGTGGCGCGGCGTTGATCGGCGGGCTCTTCCTCCTGGCGTTCTTCACCGTCCACTTTGGCGGATTCCATTTCGTTCATTCGGTGTTCCTGCGGCTCTTTTTTCCGCTGGAACCCCGGGCTCCGATGGTCACGCCGGATTGGTCTTTCTACCTGGAGGTGTTTCGCCGCTACGCTTGGTTTCTGCCGGCTGCGGCGCTGGCCGAGCGTGCCGCCTTCCGGCTCGAGCCCGCAGAAGAGCCGCCCGACGATCTGGCGGTGACGCCCGAGGCCATCGCCGCCCGCAAAGCCCGCAATGCGCGACGGAGCGGAATGACCGGCCTGATGGCGCCGTACCGGAATGTCGTCCGGCTGCACCTGCTGATCTTCTTCTTCGCCGCTGCGCACTTTGCCAGAATCGAGAACTTTCTCGTCTACGCGGTGGTGTACGCCGTGTACTTTTTCCCGTGGCGAGTCCTGCGGCGGGCGCCGCAGAACTAGGTTGCGCCGATGGCGCAACGGGCTGCGAACACCCGGAGTTTTTTTAGCCGGAAGCCAGGAATCCAGGAGGCGATCCTATAGACAGGATGACAGGATTGGCAGGATGGGATCTCTCCCGGCCAAGGCCGAGCTGTCTCAACTCTCGGTCAATTCTCCGAAATCCTGTCATCCTGTTCAAACGACCGGTTTAGTTTGCGGCTCGGCCTTCGCGACGTTCCCAAGCGAAGAGAAACTGCTGGGCCAGTCCGGCGAGCGCGCCGAAATGAGCACGGCCGAATTGTGAGACTTGGGCGGGTTTCCAGTCATTCAGGTCGTAGCGCCGCGCCATCGTCTTGAGGATCCACGTGTCGACGGGAAACGCCTCGAGTCGGCCGGCCCCGAACAGCAGCACGCAATCGGCGATCTTTTCACCGACGCCGGGCAGGGAGCAGAGCCGCGATTTCGCCTCGGAGTAGGGGAGCGTCTCCGTCTCTTCGAGCCAGCCTGGATGCCGCGCGAGAAATTTCGCGGTGTCGGCGATGTACTTCGCACGGAAGCCCAGCGCGCAGTCGCGCAGTTCGCGTTCGGGAATCGCCGCGAGTTCGTCCCAGGTCGGAAGCCGGCGCGCGGCCATGCTGACCGGACCAATCGGCGCGCCGTGCCGCTCCGCGAGCAGGGCCATCATCTGCTTGATTTGGACGATCTGCTTCGTGGCGCTGCAAAGGAAGCCGAGCAGCGTCTCGCCAAACGGCTGGCGGAGAATTCTCAAGCCGGGATAGGCCGCGAGGCAGCGGGCGAGATGCGGGTCGCTGCGCCAGGGGAGTGCATCGACGAGTGCGGGGAGATTGCGATCGAGTCCGAGGTAGCGCGGCAGTCCCGTCGAGACCCGGTCTGCGAGGGAGGGTGGGGCGCTCCATTCCAAGGCGCCTCCGGGATTCAGTCGCAGCCGGACCACGCAGTCCGACCACTGTCCGATCCATGCCCCGTCGACGAACTGCCAGCGGAACGCCTGGCCGCCATCGAGAATCTCCGCGAGCACCGGTTCCGTCAGCGGAAGGATTCCGCTCACGAGCTGCCAGTCGGACCAGAGCGTCGTGGCCATGCGTTTACTTCGCGGGCTTTTCCCAGAGGAAGCTCTTCTGCTCGGCGAGCACGCGGCCATCGCCGGCGAGCACCGTCAGCTTCCACGCCACCGGGTGCACCTTCTTGCCGGCCGGCCAGTCGGTGCCGGTGAGGCCCAGCTGATAGACGGTTTCGCGGGCGCGGAGCGGACTCGCGAACGTGAAGGTCTCGGGTCGCAAGGCATCCGGCCGGATCACCTGAAGTTCGAACTTTGCCGCCGCCATTTCGGCGGCACTCTTCACACGCACCAGGAAATAATAACCCGCCCGCGAATCGGCATGCGTCCGCAATACCACCTGGCGACCGTGGTCGGCGGGCTGGCCGAAGTAATCGCCGATGCGCTCGAAGTCCTCCTCGTTGTGCCACGCCGGCCAGACGCGCACGAGTTCGACCTCGGCGGCACCAGCGAGGTTCGCGGTGATCAACAGAAGCAATCCGGCAAAGAGGGCGCGCATGGTCGGGATCAATTGGCCAGACGGAGCAGTTGGTAGCGATGAATTCCCAGCGGGGCCGGTTCCCAGTTCTTCACGGAGGGGTGCAACAGATAGGTCCGGGCGCGGAAGACAACCGGCGCGGCCGGCATTTCGGCCAGCAGCAGCGCTTCGGCCCGCTGCAGGAGCGCGAGTCGCGCCGCGGCATTGGCCGTGGCCGCGGCCTCGTCGAGGAGTTTGTCGTAGTCGCGACTGCCCCAGCCGGTCCAGTTGTTGCCGTTCCCGGTGCGGAACACATCGAGGAACGAAATCGGATCCGGAAAGTCTGCGGTCCAGCCCAACACGCCGATCGTGTGGCTCAGCGTCTGTTGGGTCTGAAGCCAGACTTTCTGTTCCGATGGTTCGATTGTGACGCCGATGCCGAGCTCGCGCTGCCACATGCCTTGGAGCGCTTCGGCCATCCGGGTCGTGGTTTCATCGTTGCGGACCTGGAGGGCGAGGGTGGGGAACCCCTTGCCGCCCGGGAAGCCCGCCTCGGCCAGCAGCCGGCGGGCGGTTTCGCCATCGAGCGTGACGCCGGCGGGAGCGGTGTAGGCCCCGCAGTTCGGCGGCACGATCGTGCCGGCGGGGGTGCGGCCGCCGGCCAGGACGTTTTGGGCCAGGGTCTGCCGATCGATGGCCAGCGCGAGCGCGCGACGGACGCGCGGATCGTTCACCGGCGGCTTGGTGACGTTGAAATTGATGTACTCGATGCCAAGCACCGGATCGATCCGCAGACGAGGATCTGAAGCCTGACGGTAGCTCGAGATCTTGGAAGAGGGGAGCCCGTAGGTCAGGTGGAGCTGCCCGGCCCGGAAGTTGAGTTCCTCGACCTCCGCCTTCTCGATCGGATAAAACGCGACGCCCTCAATCTGATTCTGCGCGTTGCCCCAGTAATTCGGATTCCGCGCGACTGTGATCCGCGCATTCGGCTGCCACTCCTTCAGCATGAACGGGCCGTTGCCGACGAGATTCCCCGCGCGCGTCCAGGGTGAGTTGCGCTGATCCGGCGGGCCGAATTTTTCCACCGTGTCGCGATGCACTGGCATCCAGGTGTTGTGCGCCGCGAGCATTGGCAGGTACGGCGTCGGGCGGGACAGCGTGAGGCGCAGCGTGTGCTCGTCGACGACCGCGACACCGACATCGGCAAACGTCTTCAACTTTCCGCTGTTGAATTCCTCGGCGTTCCGAATCGGCCACAGCATATAGGCATACGTGGACCCCAACGACGGCGTGAGGATGCGCTGCATGGAATAGGCAAAGTCGCCGGCGGTGACCGGATCGCCGTTGGACCACTTGGCGGTGGCCCGGAGATGAAACGTATACGTCAGGCCATCGGCCGACACGTCCCAGCGTTCCGCCACCGCGGGCACGCCTTCGCCGGTCTTTTCATCGTAGGCGGTCAACCCCTCATAGAGCGCGACCGCGACGTTCATGTCCGTGGCCGCATCCATGATGTGCGGATCGAGCGTGGCCGGCTCGTTCTGGTTGCCCAGATGCAGGATGTGCGTGCGCAACCCGGCAACGACGGCGGTCTCGCGCCGTCCGCAGCCGCCGGCGAGCACCGCCAGGGCGAGCAGGACGAGGCCGGAGGCGGACGCGGGAATGAGGCGCATGGCCGCAGCCAAAGGGTTCGGCCGGTGGCAGGCAAAAAATACTTTCCAGGAATACCCCGGCGCTTGGGGGAATTCCCTGCCCGGTCGAGGGTACCTTGCCCGGTTGTAAAAGGCCGACGAACGGCTTGCATGATTCCTGTCGGAGCGCAGGGTACGGATGGCCCGCGACGACCTCCCCGCGGGTGCGATCATAGTCTCGACCGTGCGTGCGGGCGGCCTTTAAAAATTTCGCGACTCCACCCCCGATACCCATGCGTGCTCCCCTCGCTTTGTCTTCCGTCCAAGCTCGTCCGCTGGCGCGTGTGCCTGAACTCAGGTGGCGGTCCCTGTTGACGTACGTGGCGCTCGCGGGAGCCTTCGTTGCCCCGGCGGCGGCTTGGGCCGCGCAGGGCTTCAGCGAAGCGGAAGCCCAGGGGTTCACCGATCGCTATTGCTCGAGCTGTCACAACGACGTCGACAAGGAGGGCGGCCTAGACCTCACGAGCCTCCAGTTCAATCCCAAGGACTCGGCGAATTTTCTGACGTGGGTGAAGATTCACGACCGCATCCAGGCGGGCGAGATGCCGCCGAAGGAAAAAAAGCGTCCGGTCGCCGGTGAGCTGAACGGCTTCGTCAAGGGCCTCTCCACGACGCTCATCACCACCGAGCGCGAGCAGATTGCCAGCACCGGTCGCGCGACGCGCCGTCGGTTGAACCGCGGCGAATACGAGTACGCCCTGCGTGACTTGCTCCAGGCACCGTGGCTCCAGATCAAGGACCAGTTGCCCGAGGACGGCGAAGCCTACCGCTTCAACAAGGTCAGTAATGCCCTCGATGTCTCGTACGTGCACATGATGCGGTACATGAGCGCGGCGGACTACGCCATGCGGCAGGCGATGACGGTTAAGTTTGTCCAGCCGGAGACGACCACGAAGCGTTATTATGCCCGCGAGGATGGTGCGATCGCCCGCTGGATGGGCCGGCAGCGCGGCAACGTGACCCCGGACCGCAATACCTTCCCCGTGCTCGGCACCAAGGCGCAGCCGGACGTGTGGGCCTCGCGCGCCCCGGCAACCGTGGGCGAGGCGGATCCCGCCACCCGCGAACAGGAGGCGGTCGGCTGGGTTTCGAGTAACTACATCACCGGCTTCGGTTCGAACTGGAGCACCTTCCACGCGCCGGTCGCGGGTAAGTATCGGATGCGCTTCAGCGGCTATACGCTCTGGGTCGGTGGCTACGGCTACTGGCGCTATACTTATGGCGTGCCGAACAACGGCATGATCAACGGCGTGCCGCAGTGGTACACGCCGAACTTCGACGACGTCACGCCCGGCCGCCGCAACGAGCCCATCACGATTTACTCCAAGGGCGGCACGATCAACCGGCGACTCGGCGAATTCGATCTCACCCCGGAACCGACCGTGCGGGAACTCCCGCCGGTGTGGCTGACGGCCAACGAGTACATCGTGACCGACGCCGTCCGGTTCTACCGCTCGCGTCCGACGATCAACTCGACGCTGATTTCCGCGCAAGGCGGCTACACCAACCCGCTCGCCCAGCGCGACGGCATGCCCGGTGTCGCCTTTCGCTGGATGGAAGTCGAGGGACCGCTTTACGACGAATCCACCACGGCCGGCTACAAATTGCTGTTCGGCGACCTGCCCATGAAGCGGGTGGAGTCGGGCACCGCCGGCGTTGCCCTCGAACTCGTCGCCACCGCGGCAGGTGGCCGTCGCGGTCGCGGCGGTCCGGGCGGACGCGGTTCGGGCGAAGTCTCTTCGCTCAAGCCCACCCTCGTCGAAGTTGTTTCCAATGATCCCGCCAAGGATGCCGAGCGGTTGCTCCGCGCGTTCATGCAGCGGGCGTATCGCCGGGCGCCGGAAGAGCGCACGGTGCAGAATTTTCTCGGCGTGATCAAAAAGCGGATGGATGCCGGCCTCGGCTTCGCCGGCTCGATGCTGTCGGGCTACACCGCGGTGCTCGCCTCTCCACAATACGTCTTCGTCGATGAGGCCCCCGGCCGGCTCGACAATCACGCGCTCGCCACCCGCCTCGCGCTCTTCCTCTGGAATTCGGAACCTGACACCGCCCTCCGCGCCCGCGCCGATCGCGGCGAACTCACGAAGCCCGGCGTGCTTCAGGCCGAGGCGAGCCGGATGCTGTCCGACCCGAAGTCGCGCCGGTTCGTCGAGGCGTTCCTCGATTACTGGATCGAGATTCGGAAGATGGAGGACACGACGCCGTCCACGACGCTCTACAACGATTACTATCTCGACGATGCGCTGACCGAATCCGCCTGGGCTGAGACGCGGCTCTATTTCGGCGAGATGCTGGATAAGAATCTCCCGGCCCGGAACGTCGTCGATTCCGACTTCACGTATCTCAACGACCGTCTCGCGGCTCACTACCAGATTCCGGGCGTCGAGGGCATCGCGATGCGCCGCGTGACCCTGCCGGCCGGCAGCGTGCGTGGCGGCCTGATGACGCAGGCGAGCGTGCTGAAGGTCACCGCCAACGGCACGACCACGTCGCCGGTCATGCGCGGCAAATGGATCATGGAGCGCATCCTTGGACAGGACCTTCCCCTGCCGCCCGCCGCCGTACCGGCGGTCGAGCCGGACATCCGCGGTGCGGTCACGATTCGTCAGCAACTCGACAAGCATCGCGCTGACGAGAGCTGTGCGATGTGTCACCGGAAGATCGATCCCCCGGGCTTCGCGCTCGAGAGCTTTGACGTGCTTGGCGGCTACCGCGACCGCTACCGCGCCGCGGCCAACGACGTCGCCCCTGAAATCGGCTTCGGCAAGAACGGCTGGCCGTTCGCGTTTCACTACGCGCTGCCGGTCGACCCGAGCGGCCAGCTGGCCGATGGCCGGGCCTTCAAGGATGTCCGCGATTTCAAGAAGCTGGTGCTCACGCAGGAGGCGCAAATCGCGCGCAACCTCGTGCGTCAGCTTTCCGTTTTCGCCACCGGCGCCCCGGTGCGTTTCAGCGACCGCGCGACAATCGATCAGATTCTCGCGGCCACGAAATCCAGCCAGTACGGCGTGCGCAGCATCGTGGATCAGATCATCCAGAGCGATCTGTTCCTGAACAAGTAAACCCCGACCCTTTTAATCGTCCGTCTCCCGCGCTCCTCCATGAAAATGAAAACTCCCACGCCTTCGGTCGCCCCCTTCATTTCCACCCGTCGTCCGCTGTCGCGGCGGCACTTCCTGCGGGGTTCCGGCGTGGTGCTGGCGCTGCCGTTTCTCGATACGATGCTGCCGGCGTTCGCCCGGGCGCAGGAGGCGAAGTCGCCGCTCGCCCCCGGCGCCAAGCCGCGCCGGATGTTCGCGGTCTGTAACAACCTCGGCCTGCTCTACCGGAATTTCTTCCCGACGAATGCCGGCCGCGATTACACCCTGTCACCGTACCTGGAGTTGCTGAAGGAGCACCGCAACGACTTCACCGTCTTCAGCGGCGTCTCGCATCCGAACGTCGACGGCGGCCATCCGGCTGACGTGTGTTTCGTCACCGCCGCGCCGCATCCCGGCAGCGCCTCGTTCCGCAACACGATCTCGCTCGACCAGTTCATCGGCGAACGCATCGGCATCCTCACGCGTTTCCCGGCCATCGCCCTCTCGGTCAACACCCGCGTCCGCAGTCTCTCCTGCACTGGCAGCGGCGTGGCGATTCCGCCCGAAGACAAGGCCTCCGAGGTCTTCAAACAACTCTTCGTCCAGGGCTCCCCGGCGGAGATTGAAGCCCAGATTCTGAAGCTCGATACCGGCCGCAGCATTCTCGACAGCGTGGCGGAAGAGGCGAAGCAGCTTGAGCGCGGACTCGGGACCCAGGACCGCGAACGCCTCGACCAATATTTCACCAGCGTGCGCGATCTCGAGGGCCGGTTGAAGGCCTCGCAGGGCTGGGAAAAGAAACCGAAGCCCGTCGTCGACGCGAAGGTCCCGGTCGATCCCGCCAGTCCGGCGGCGTACATGGAAAAGGTGAAGTGCATGTACGACCTCGTGCGCCTCGCGTTCCAGAGTGACTCGACCCGTGCGATGACGCTCATGCTGGATAGCGTCAACACGCCGGCGATCGAGGGCCTGCCCGATGCGACGATTCAGGATGGTTATCACAACCTCTCCCACCACGGCCAGGCGCCCGACAAGCTCGTCCAGCTCAAGACGCTCGACGAATGGCACATGAAACTCCTCGCGAAATTGTTCACCGACCTGAAGGCCGTGCGCGAGCAGGAGGACACGCTCCTCGATCGGACGATGATCGTTTACGGTTCGAACTTCGGTGACGCCAACGCGCACGTCTCGACCAACATGCCCGTGCTGTTCGCCGGCGGCGGCTTCAAGCACGGCCAGCACCTGGCCTTCGATCGCGACCGCAATTATCCGCTGCCGAATCTCTTCGTCTCGATGCTGCAGCGCATGGGCCTCAACGAGGACAAGTTCGCCTCCTCGACCGGCACGATGCGCGGCCTCGAGATGACCTAAGGGGATTCCGCGGTGCGGAATCCCTAACTGGGCGGCCTTCGGGCCGCCCTTTTTTTTGGGGGATGGAGGGACGGTGTCCTCACCGTCCATGGCAGCATTAGGTCGAGTTGAAAGTTCACCCATGAGTGTAGGGCCGGCGCCCGTCGACTAGCTCAGAGCCTTTATTTTAAGCGAACGGCAGGCTCGCGGCCAAACGGAGGGAATCCCGGGCCCTACAGCGATCAGTGGATGTTCCGTCGCAGGATAAGAAGCCTTGGACGGTGGGGGCACCGTCCCTCCATGGATTGCTCTTTGAGAGGAGAGCGAACGGCAGTCTGAATGATCTGCCTACGATGGAGGGCGGGTGCCCACACCCGCCGATTTCGTTCCACTGCATCGTTCCCTCTCGAGCGGGGTGGCGCGCAGCGCGGGAAGGGTCGCTTGGGCGCCAGCCGTTCCATCGCGTGAGCCAACAGGACCCGCTTGCCGCTTGCCGCGGCTGGACTGGAACGGCAGCGTTTTGCGCCTCGTTCCGTTCCTGTCCCTCCGCCACCCCATGCGTTTGTCCCTGACGTCGTTTGCCCTGCTTTGCACCGCCCTGGCCATGCCTGAAACCGCTGCCTCCGCCCAGCCCGCCAAGAATTTGCCCGAACACTTTGCCTATGTCGGCACCTACACGACCGGCGAGAGCAAGGGGATCTACCAGTTCCGCGTGCAGGAGGGACCAGGCGGTCCGACCTTTGTCTCCGTTGGTCTGGCCGCGGCCACGCCCAACCCGTCATTTCTCGCGGTCGATCCGAAGCGCCGCGTGCTTTTCGCGGTCAACGAGACGAGCGACTTCGAGGGCCGGCCGAGCGGCGCGGTCAGTGCCTTTTCGATCGAGGCCGCCACCGGCCGGCTCACTTTCCTGAACCAGAAGGCCACCAACGGCACCGACCCCTGCCATCTCGCCCTCGACCCGGCTGGCCGGCACCTCGTCGTTGCCAATTACAGCAGCGGCAGCGTGGCCGTGTTTCGCGTCGAGGCGGACGGCCATCTCGGCGACATGACCTCCTTCGTGCAGCACGAGGGGAAGAGCGTGCATCCGCAGCGGCAGCAGGGGCCGCATGCCCACGCCATCAATTTCGATCCCACTGGTCGCTTCGTCTATGTGTGCGACCTCGGCATCGATCAGGTGCTGGCCTATCGCCTCGATGCCAACACCGGCAAGCTGACCGCCGCCGGATCGACGCCGCTCGCGCCGGGTGCCGGGCCGCGGCACCTCGCCTTCGGCCGCGATGGCAAATTCGCCTACGTCGTCAACGAGCTGAACTCGACCGTGACCGCGTTCGCCACCGAGCCGGGCAGCCCGAAGCTGCGCGAACTGCAGACGATCTCCACGCTGCCGGCGGGCTTCACCGGCCGGAGCACGTGCGCCGAAATCCACGTGCATCCTTCCGGTGCGTTTCTTTACGCGTCGAATCGCGGCCACGACAGCCTCGCGATTTTCTCGGTCGATCCGACTCGCGGCACGCTGCAGGCGATGGGCCATCATTCCACCGGCGGCAAGACACCGCGGCACTTCGACTTCACCCCTGCCGGCACCCACGTCATCTCCGAAAGCCAGGACTCAAACACGATGCAGGTGAGCGCGGTGGATGCGAAGACCGGCCTCCTGAAAGTCACCGGCGCGCTCATCCCGACGCCGGTTCCGATCTGCGTGGTCTTCGTGCCGGTCGCGGCGCGCTAAAATTTACCCCATGAGCATGAATCGCCGACAATTTCTTCAGGCTGGAAGCGCGCTGGCCGCGGTCACCGCGGTGCCACGAATTCTTGGAGCCTGGGAGCCGAGCCAGCGTTACCCGGATCCCGCGATCAAAATCCTCGATCCGAGTTTCACGCCGTACCGCATCGTGCAGTCGAAAGTGGAGCGCATCGCCTCCGGCCTGCGCTGGGCCGAGGGTCCGGTGTGGTTCGGTGACGGACGCTTTCTCCTTTGGAGCGACATCCCGAACAACCGGATCATGAAGTGGGAGGAGCAGACGGGCGAGGTGAGCGTGTTTCGCGAGCCGGCTAATTACGCCAACGGCAACACGCGCGATCGCCAGGGCCGGCTGCTGACTTGCGAACACCTCGGCCGGCGCGTCGTCCGCACCGAGTACGATGGTTCTCTCACCGTGCTCGCCGACAAGTTCGACGGCAAACCGCTCAATTCGCCGAACGACATCGTGTGCAAATCCGATGGCTCGATCTGGTTCACCGATCCGCCGTTTGGCCTCCTCGGTAACTACGAGGGCAAGGTCGCGAAGTCGGAGTTGCCGACGAACGTCTACCGCCTCGATCCGGCGAATGGAAAACTCACCGTCGTCGCCGGCGACGTGAACCGGCCCAACGGGCTCGCATTCTCGCCGGACGAGTCGAAGCTTTATGTCATCGAGGCCGGCGTGACGCCCCGCGCGATTCGCGTGTACGACGTCACGAACAACGGCACCGCTCTCTCCGCACCGCGTCCCTTCACCACGGCGGAACCCGACGGCACGCCGGATGGCATGCGCGTCGACGTCAACGGCAACCTCTGGTGTGGCTGGGGCATGGGCGCCGACGGACTCGATGGCGTCGTGATCTTCAATCCGGCGGGCACCCGGATCGGCCGGATCGATTTGCCGGAGCGCTGCGCAAATCTCTGCTTCGGCGGCGCCAACCGAAACCGGCTCTTCATGGCCAGCAGCACGTCGGTCTATTCGCTGTTCGTGAACACGCAGGGTGCCATTGGCGGCTGAGTCCGATTCGATTCGGATTTAACCACGAAGGCGCAGAGACACGAAGAAGGCTTTGGCTCGAACCCCCGGGCCCAAATCCTGCCCATCCTGTCATCCTGTCCAAGCCTCCGAACTTCTGTGCCTTCGTGTCTTCGTGGTTAAACGGCCTTGGGCTCGATGCCGCGAATCGGCTCGAATGATGTCGCTCGTTCTCGCACGGTCTACCCCCTCCCCATGCGCCTTTTCCCTGTGTTTCCTTTCCTGATCTCCGTTCTGCTTGCGATCTCCGCTTGGGCGCAGCCCGCGCCCGGACCCGGCGAGCCGCCACGCCATGTTTCACCCGAGGTCGCGGCCGATCGCCGCGTGACGTTCCGGCTGTTCGCACCGAAGGCGTCCGAGGTCGTGCTCACCGGCGAGTTTCTCACGGCCGACCAGAAGCTGACGAAGGACGCGGCTGGTTTGTGGAGTGTTACGGTCGGGCCCGTCTCGCCCGAGACCTACCACTATCATTTCACCGTCGACGGCACCCGTGTTCACGATGCGGGCAACCCGAACCTCAAGATCGGTTCCACGCCGGGCACGATCATGAACATTCTCGAGGTGCGCGGCGCCGAGCCGTTCTTCTACGACGGACGCGACGTTCCGCACGGCGAAATCCGGACCAACTGGTATCACTCGAAGTCGCTGGGTACCCTGCGCCGCGTCTCGGTCTACGTTCCGCCGGGCTACGATCGGAATCCGTCGGCGCGCTACCCGGTGCTCTATCTCCTGCACGGCGCGAACCTCGACGAGACCGCGTGGATCCGCTTCGGCAAGGCGAACCTGATTCTCGACAACTTGATCGCCGAGGGAAAGGCGCTGCCGTTCATCGTCGTGATGCCGCTTGGTTACGCCGTCCCGCCGAATGGACCGCAGACCCGCAACACCGACGAGTTCAGCCGCGATCTGCGGGGGGATCTCATGCCTTACATTGAAGGCCAGTACCGCACGAAGCCCGGCCGCGAAAACCGCGGTTTGTTCGGCCTCTCGATGGGCGCGGGTCAGTCGCTGGTCATCGGGCTCGGGCATCAGGAAATTTTCAGCCACGTTGGCAGCTTCAGTTCCGGTTCGTTGATCGGCGCCGATCTCCCCAAGGTCTACGCGAACCTCATCGCCGATCCGGCGAAGACGAATGCCAGTCTGAGTATCTTCTGGGTCGGCTGTGGCACGGAGGATCCGCGGATCGAGGCGACCCGCGCGTTCGATCGTTTCCTGACCGAGCGCGGCGTCAGGCATGTTTACGGCGAAACTTCCGGTGACCACACTTTCATCGTGTGGCGCAAGTTCCTGCACCAGGCCGCTCCGCTGCTCTTTCGCGGCGGAGCGCCACGTTGACCGAATCCATCGGACCAACTCGCACGTCATTCGCTCGAATCCCTCGTTCCATGAAAACTCCCCTCCTGACCGCACTCCTCCTCGCTCTGCTTCCGGTCGCCGGCTTCGCCCAAGCCGAAGGCCGGGGCCGTGGCGCCGACGCCGCCCCGCAGATTATTTCTCCTGACATCGCGGCCGACCGCCACGTGACCTTCCGCCTGCGGGCGCCGAAGGCGACGGAGGTCGTGCTGACCGGTGAATTTCTTACCGCCAACCAGCCGCTCACCAAGGGCGCGGACGGCGTGTGGAGCGTCACGGTTGGGCCCGTCGCGCCGGAGACCTACCATTATTACTTCACGGTCGACGGCATGCGCGTCCTCGACCCGGGCAATCCGCAGCTCAAGACCGGCTCCACGCCCGGCACGATTATGAACATCGTCGAGGTGCGCGGCGACCAGCCGTTCTTCTACGACGGCCAGGCGGTGCCGCACGGTGAGATCCGGACGCACTGGTATCACTCGAAGTCACTCGGTGGCATCCGCCGCGTGTCCGTTTACGTGCCGCCGGGGTACGACAAGAATTCTTCCACGAAGTACCCGGTGCTCTACCTGCTGCACGGCGCCAATCTCGATGAGACCGCGTGGATCCGCTTCGGCAAGGCCAACCTGATTCTCGACAACCTCATCGCGGCCGGAAAGGCGAAGCCGTACATCGTCGTCATGCCCCTCGGCTACGGCGTGCCGGCCATGCAGCGCCTCGAGCTCGGGAAGAACACCGAGCAGTTCAGCCGTGACCTTCGCGGCGATCTGATTCCCTACATCGAGAGTCAGTTCCGGGCACTGACCGATCGGGAGCACCGCGCGATCGTCGGCCTTTCGATGGGTGGCGGCCAGGCCCTGAGCATCGGATTGAACCATCTCGAACTCTTCAGCCACGTCGGCGGCTTCAGTGCCGCCAGTGGGACCGCCGAAACCTTGCCCACGAATTTCGCGAGCCTGATCGCCAATCCCCAGGCTTCGAACAACCAGCTCAAGCTGCTCTGGATCGGCTGCGGCAACAACGACAGCCTCTTTCCCCGGGCCAAGGATTTCTCGGCGTTCCTGACGAAGAACAAGATCAAGCACATCTTCCGCGAGACCGAGGGCGAACACACCTTCATGGTCTGGCGCCGCTATCTCAACGAAGTCGCGCCGCAGCTCTTCGTCGACGGCCCGCGCCAGACTGCACTCTGATCCGAGCGAGATGCCTTGGCCGTGGCCGCGGGCGTAAGCGACTGGGTGATAAGTCGAAAAACACCCTCTCATGTCATTCTGAGCGCAGCGAAGAATCCATGGTCTCGAGGGAGGCTCACGCGTGGATGACCAAGCCTGTCGCTGCGCTCGGTATCTTCGCTGCGCTCAGAATGACGGAAGGGGTGCGGCGTGTTTCTCAGACCGAGTCGATGGCGAAAATCTCGACGCCCTCGGTTCGTCCCTTGACCGGCACGGTTCCCAGCGGCCGGCCGGTCGGCGCCGGCAGCGGCGCGTCCGGTCGGAACGCCTGGAGCGTGGCCGCACTCACGATAATCGACGTCCGAAACTCTGCGGTGCGCGTCAGTGACTGCAGCCGCGCGGCCACATTCACGCCGTCGCCGATCACGGAATAGTTCAGCCGGCGATGGGAGCCCATGTTGCCCGCGACGACTCGCGCCGTGTTCACGCCAATGCCGACGGCGAGCTGGGGGAGCGAACGTGACTCGGGGCCGCTGGCGGACGCCTGCACCTCTAGCGCCAGTTCGCGGTTCAGCTCCACCAGCGCGCGCTGCATGCCGAGTGCCGCCGCCACGGCCCGATTGGCCGCATCCGCCTGCGCGACCGGCGCGCCGAATAATGCCATGATTTCGTCGCCGATGAACTTGTCGATCACACCGCCCTGGCGTTCGATCTCCGCGCTCATCCGGTCGAGATATCGGTTGAGCAGGGTGAGCACGTCGCGTGGGGCCCGCTTCTCGCTCATGCTCGTGAAGCCGCGCAAATCCGCGAACAGGATCGTGACATCGCGCTCGTCCCCGCCGAGTGCCGCGCCGTCCCGGAGGAGCTGCGTGGCCACTTCGGGCGAGACGTTCTTGTCGAGCAGATCGCGGACGCGATCACGCTCCGCCAGGCCGTCGCTCATGGCGTTGAACGACTGGGCCAGCAGGCCGAGTTCATCGTCCCGGCGGAGTTCGAGACGCGTGGTGTAGTCGCCGGCTGCGACCAGCCGGGTGTGCGCGGCGAGTTGCAGCACCGGCTGGCTGACTCCCCGGGCGATCCACAGGGCAATCAACGTTGCGAGAGCCAGCGCCGCCGCCGAGATGGCCAGCATCTTGCGCTCCAGTTCCCGCGCGGCCGCCAACTCGGCGCTGAGCGGCCGCTGCAGTGCGACCGTGATCGGCGGGGACCCGAGCAGACGTTCGGACTTGAAGAGGGTCACGTAACGTTCGGCCGGCGTTTCGACCGTCGTCACGGCACCAGTGCCCGGTTGCTGGCCGCTGCCGATCGTCGCGGCGAGGGCGCCGGCCAGCGAGTCGGGCAGGGTCGTGGCCAGGACGCGGGGTGCGCCCGGGGATTCGGTGGAGATGAGCGTGACCTCGAGGTGGGTCGTGTCGCGGATTTTCTGGGCGAAGGCGTGGTCGATCGGGAAGGCGAGTCCGAACCAGGCGGCGACTTCGGGGTAGGGCGCGTAAATCGGAACCGCCACCATCACGTGCAACGCGCCCCCGAGGTACGCGAAGCCGCTGTCCTCGGCCGGCTCCTTGTCCCGCGCCGACGTCACCAACGCCCGGAACGGCGCGATGTCCGCCTCGGCCAGCCCGCCGCCACTGGCCGCGCGGAGCGTGCCGTCCGGCTCCAGCAACACGATGACCGAGGCGCGCACGCGGCTGGTGTAGGTCTCGAGCATCGAGGCCAGCGTGGCGCGATCCTCGGACAGCGTCTGCAGGATGGCGTAGTCCCGGGCGAGCACGCGGGCGCTGGTGCCGAGGGACTCGATCCTTTGCCGGATCGTTTCGTCGAAAATGCCCGCGCCGACCGTGAGGTTCGCTTCACTGTGCGTGAGCGCCGTCGAGAGGTTGGCGCGGGACACGAAGAAGTATGTCAGCGCCAGCACCGCGAACAGCAGTCCGAGCAGCAGGGCCAGCAGGCGGGTGCCAAAGCGGCGGAAGCGAAACAGGCGCACGGTGCGTTTACTTGTAGCCCCCGGCCTTCACGTCCGGATTGCGGCGAATCCGCCGATCCCGGCCCAGCTCGAGGGTGAAGGTCTGCGCGGCCGGCGCCGCATCCGTGACTGCAAGCTCACGCGTCACGACGGCGGCAAGACGCGGCTGCCACATCTCGATGCGGTAGCGGCCCGGGGGAGCACTGATCCGGGCCGTCCCGTCGGCGTCAGACTTGGCGAACCAGGGCGTCGCCACCACGACGACGTACGCGAGCATCCAGTCGTGAATGTTGCAGCCGAGCGTAACGACCCCGGGCTGCTCGAACCGCACCGCCTCGCGGGCCTCGCCGGCATAGAGCGGCAGCTCGAACTTCTTCGCCTTCGAACTCGAGTAGACATGGTGCTTCACCGTGTCCCGATTCGGGAAATTCACCGTCGTGCCCACCGCCACCACGGAAACGTACGGCAGGAACTCCTGCTTCTCCTGTGCAATGAGGACCGCCTCAACCGGCGCCGGTGCGGCCGCGGCCGGCGCGTCGAGCGGCACAAGCGAGACCACGACGTCGCTCACCGCGGCCTGTTTCCCGTCCGCAAATTTGAAGTGCACCTCCGCGGCCCGAAGGGACGCGAGTAGCAGGAAGCAGGCAACCAGGGCGAGGCGAAGCATCGCCCCGTTCTAGGACTTTGGGCGCGCGAGGCGAGCGCAAGGCCGCCGTCGCGAAACATCCGACAACCGACACCCCCCGCACCTCTGGCACCCCACTCCCAAAGGGGATCCCATGAATGCGTTTTTCCAAGTTCCCCCTGGAGTCGGGACCATGTGATTGAATGTAGGGCCGCCGCTCGCCGGTGGGCCACGGGCTTCATTCTCGAAGCGGCCCGGCGGCGAGCGCCGGCCCTACACCGAACGGTGGACGTTCAGTCGGACAGAATACCGGCTTGGACGGTGGGGGCACCGTCCCTCCATTGATTGCTCCTTCAGAGGAGAAACGTAGGTCCTGCGAAAAGTTCTCCGACCATGGAGGGCGGGTGCCCACACCCGCCGGTTTCTTTCCACTGCATCGTTCCGGCTCGAGGGGAGCGCACGCGGGGATCAATACTGGTTCACCAGCGCGATCGAAACGATCTGGTTCAGGTAACGCAGCGGCGCCCGCGAGGTCTCGCGCCATTCGTAGCTGAAAATCACGGCCGAGTCCTCGTCGATGGCCCGGGTCAAAGCGCCCCGGAAGCCGACGGTGCGCGCGTCGATCGAGTAGGCGACCATCGGGCGGCCAAAGGTCGTCACCGGACGACGATTCGGCGCCAGCGCGACGAGATCGGGGCGCGGCGGCGTGCCGTAGGAGAGCACGTCGCCGTCGCGATAGCTCACGCGGAAACTGAGCCGGGCCACCTCGCTCATCTCGCGATCCAGTTCGAAGGCGGTCTCGGTGCCGACGCGGTCATAGACGGCGAACCGGGCGTCGTGTCGGGCGAACTCCTGCGAGAGGGTGCCGCGCCAGAGATCGTCGAACCGTTTCCGCACGCTGAGGAGCACGCCGGAGGAGGTCCCGCCGCGGCCGCTTTGCCGGGATCCGACGGCATCCACGGAGCCCTCCGCGGAGAACACGGGCGCGAGCGCACCAAGCCCGAACTTGTGCCGCCACTCGAAGCGCACACCGCCTGCGGTGGTGAGCAGGTCGCGGAAGCGCGGCCACCACTGGACATTGCCGTGCAGGGTGAGGTGCAAGGTGTCGTCGCGCCCGAGACCGTAACGCGTGCCCGCCACGAGGTCGGCCGAAGTCAGGAAGGCGCCGAGGCGATCGCCAGGAGCGTTGGCGTTGGTGGCATTGTTGTCCCAGGCCCCGATGACCGTGAGGTTGGGCGCCCAGTCATCGGCCGCGACCGCGGCGGGTGCTGCGACCAAGGCAAGGGCGAGAGCGAAGAAGCCGGGGAGAGGTTTCACAGGAGGGGAAGGAGGATTTTCCAGACGTTCTCGGCCACGATGGTATGGCCGGCGGGGTTGGGATGAATGCCGTCGCCCTGGTTCAATTCGGGGAGTCCACCGACTTCCGCGAGCAGGAAAGGGATTAACCGCGCCTGAAACTTCTCGGCCACCTCTGGAAACATCCGGCCGAAGGCGCCGGCGAACTCGGGCCCCATCTGCGGCGGCATCTGCATGCCGGCAAGAACGAGGACCGCCGAAGGATAACGGGCCCGGACCCGCGAGAGAATCTGTTCGAGGTTTTGCCGGGAGACCGCGGGCGGGATGCCGCGCAGGCCGTCGTTGGCGCCGAGGGCGAGCACGAAGATGTCGACCGGTTGGCGAAGGATCCAATCGACCCGGCGCAGGCCCCCGGCCGTGGTCTCGCCACTGAGCCCTGCGTTGACGACCCGCCAGGGTAGCTCTTTCGCGTCGATCTTCATTTGAATCAAAGCCGGGTAGGAATTTGCCCCCGGATTTTCCAAGCCGTAGCCGGCGGTCAGGCTGTCGCCAAAAAACACGACCGTCCGCAGTTCCGCCTCCGCCCCGCGCAGCAGGCCCGCGGAGCCGATGAGAACCCAGAAAAAAAGAAGGCGAATGATACCGGCGTGCATGTGGGCCAAAAACGACCGCTTAAACTAGCTTTCGTGCCGTTTCGCGTGTTTGGTGGCCAGAATAATGAGTGAGCAGACGATGCTGAAGGTCGAACGGCTGACGAAGACTTATGGTGGGGCGGGCGGCCGCTCCCTGACGGTACTGAAGGAGGTGAGTTTCGAACTCGGCGCCGGCGCAACGCTCGCGATCGTCGGCCCGAGCGGCAGCGGCAAGACCACTCTGCTCGGCCTGTGTGCCGGCCTCGATCGCCCGAGTTCCGGCGGCGTGGCGCTCGCCGGTGAGTCGATTGGCGGGATGAGTGAGGACGCACGGGCGCGGGTGCGAAACGACCACGTGGGATTCGTGTTCCAGAACTTCCAACTCGTGCCGACGTTGACGGCCCTCGAAAACGTCCTCGTGCCCGTCGAATTGCGCGGGCAGGGCGGCCCGGAGGCCGAGGAGGAGGCGAGGGGACTGCTGACGCGCGTCGGACTGCAGGAGCGCTTTGACCATTATCCGATCCAGCTGTCGGGCGGCGAACAACAGCGCGTGGCCCTGGCGCGTGCGTTCATGAACCGGCCGAAGATTCTGTTCTGTGACGAGCCGACGGGGAATCTCGACGACGACACCGCCGCGGCGATGGTCGAGTTGATCTTCGGCCTCAACCGCGAGCGCGGCACGACGCTCGTGCTGGTCACGCACAATCTCGAACTGGCGCGGCGCTGCGAACGGATCCTGCGGCTGAAGGGCGGTGCCGTCGTGAGCGATGAGCTCAGGTTGGCTGCCCACGAAACACACTAAAGGCACCAAAACCGGACCCCATCCCAATGCCCGAGCTGGTTTATCGCGACGAGTCATATCGCATCATGGGCGCGTGCTTTGAGGTTTATAAGGAGAAGGGCTGCGGCTTTCTCGAGTCGGTATTCCACGAGTGCCTGGGCATCGAATTTGAAACTCAGGGTATACCGTTTGAGAGCCAGAAGGTGCTTCATCTCGAATACAAAGGCCGGCCTTTGAAGCAGGTCTTCGTCGCCGACTTCGTTTGTTTCGGTAAGGTGATTGTCGAATTGAAAGCGGTGTCCCATCTGGCGGATGAACACCGGGCTCAGCTCCTGAACTATCTTCACGCGACGCAGTTCAGGCTGGGGCTGCTAGTAAATTTTGGGCACGCGCCCAAGCTCGAGTGGGAGCGATTCGTTCTCTGATTTCGTGACCTTCGTGTGTTTCGTGGGCCCAAAATGAGCTTCATCCTGAAAATGGCGTGGCGGGATTCCCGGGCCTCGCGCCGGCGGCTGGTGCTGTTCTCGTTTTCTGTCGTGCTCGGCATCGCCGCGCTCGTGGCGATCGGGTCGCTCGGCACCAACCTCGAGCGTGCGATCGACGGACAGGCGAAGGAGTTGCTCGGCGCGGATTTGATCGTCACGGGCCGGCAGCCGCCGAGTGCCGACGCGCAGCGCTATCTCGGCGCGCTCGGCGGGAAGATGGCCCGCGAGATCAGTTTCTCGTCGATGGCGGTTTTCCCCGGCGCCCCGGGCCAGACGCGGCTCGTCAATGTCCGCGGCCTCGAAGGAGAGTTTCCGTTTTTCGGCGAGTTCGTGACGGACCCGCCCACCGCGGTCGCGCAGCTTCGCGCCGGCGGCGAAGTGGCCGTCGTCGAGGAGACGTTGTTGCGCCAGTACAACACCAAGGTCGGCGAAATGGTGAAGCTGGGTGAAACGCAGTACCGCGTCGTCGGCGCGTTGCAAAAAATCCCGGGCGAGTCCTCCGCCATCAGCGCCACCGTCGCTCCCCGGGTCTTCGTTCCCCGCGCGACCCTCGAGGCCGCCGGCCTCGCGGCGAAGAACGTGCTCATGCGCTACCGCACGATGCTGGAGCTGCCGCCGGCGCACGCGCCCGAGGCGGTCGAGGCGGACATGCGCCGCCAGTTTCGCGCCGAGCGGATGGGCTACGACACCGTCGCCGAGCGCAAACGGGAACTCGGGCGGGCCCTCGAGAATATCCAGGGATTTCTGACGCTGGTCGGCTTCATCGCGCTTTTCCTCGGCGCGATCGGCATCGCGAGCGCGATTCACGTCTATGTGCAGCAGAAGATCACGACGGTGGCGGTGCTGCGCTGCCTCGGCGCGTCCGCGTGGCAGGGCTTCGCGGTCTATCTCGTGCAGGGACTCGCCCTCGGCGTGCTCGGGGCGATCCTCGGCGCGGCCCTCGGGCTCGCGGTGCAGTTTTCGCTGCCGCCGTTCCTGAAGGATGTCCTGCCGATCAACGTCGAGTTCTTCATCGCCTGGCCCGCCGTGATTGGCGGGATGGTGGCGGGCCTGGTCATCTGCCTGCTGTTTACGATGCTGCCGCTCCTGGCGGTGCGCCGGGTGTCGCCTCTCGTGGCGTTGCGGTCGGCGTATGCCGAGGCGGCGCCGGCGACCGATCCGTGGCGCATCGCCATCGGGGTCTTCATCGTCGTGGCGGTCTTCGGCTTTTCCATCTGGCAGACGGCCCGTTTGCGCGACGGCGTCGGCTTTGCCCTCGCGCTGATCGTGGGCTTCCTCGTGCTGGCCGGACTGGCGCGGTTGGTGTCGGCCGGCGCGCGGCGGCTGAGTTCGCGGCGTTCCGGGCGCTGGTCGCCGGGACGGCTGCCGTATGTCGTGCGCCAGGGTGTGGCGAACCTGCACCGGCCCAACAATCGCACCGTCCTCCTGCTGGTTTCGCTCGGCCTCGGCACCTTCCTGATGCTGACGCTCTTTCTCACGCGCACCACGCTGCTCGGCGAAATCGCGCTCACCAGCGGCAAGGATCGCCCGAACCTGCTCTTCTTCGACATTCAGGACGATCAGCTCGACGGACTGACGAAGTTGAGTGCCGCGAAGGGCTCTCCGGTGCTGGTCCACGCGCCGATTGTGACGATGCGCATCGCTTCGGTCCGCGGCCGGAAGGTGGAGGATTTGCTCCGCACCGCCGCGGTCGATTCCGAGGGCCCGCGGTCGGACGGCGATCCCCGCCGGGATGGGCGAATCGCGGGCTGGACGCTGCGACGCGAATACCGCTCCACCTATCGCGGCCGGCTCGAAGGTTCGGAGAAAGTCGTGCAGGGCGAGTTCACGGGACGAGTGGTTCCGGGGACCGCGGTGGTGCCGATTTCGGTCGAGCAGGGACTTTTCAACGAGATGGGTCTGAATCTCGGCGACGAGATCGAGTGGGATGTGCAGGGCGTCCCGATCCGGACACGGGTCACGAGCGTTCGGACCGTCGAGTGGCGCCGGCTTGAGCCGAACTTCTTCGTGCTCTTTCCCGAGGGCGTGATCGAGGCGGCGCCGAAATTCCACGTCGCGGCCGTGCGGGCGACGACCACCGAGGCTTCGGCCGCGCTCCAACGCGCCGTGGTCGATGCCTACCCCAGTATCACCGCGATCGATCTCGCCCTCGTGATGCAGACCGTCGACGGCATTTTCTCCAAGGTGGCGTTCGTGATTCAGTTCATGGCCCTCTTCACGGTCGTCACGGGTGTGATCGTGCTCGCCGGTGCCGTGATGACCGGGCGATTCCAGCGCATCCGCGAAACGGTCCTCCTGCGCACCCTCGGAGCGAGCCGCCGGCAGCTCCTGCAAATCCAGATGGTGGAGTACGCGATTCTGGGCGTGCTCGCCTCGGTCGTCGGCGGCGGGCTGGCCGTAATCGCCAACGGGCTGCTCGCGCAATTTGTCTTCCGGATTTCGCCGTCGGCTTCCCCCGTGGTCCTGCTCGTGGGGGTGGTGTCGGTTTGTGCGGTCACACTCGTGACGGGCCTGCTCGCTAATCGCGGTATCGCCACGCACCCACCGCTCGAGGTGCTCCGGCAGGAGACGTGAGGTCAGGATCGCGCGGTAAGGTTTCAACAACACCCAACGGTGTAGGGGCGTGCCTCGTGCGCGCCCGAATGGGTTGCCTTGGGCGCGGACGAGCCGCGCCCCTGTGAAGCTAACGAGCACCTGTCCTGTGATGGAGGACCGGACTTGCCACGAGTCCGTCCGGTCCCTGTTACTTCCCGCCCATGCCGCGCGTCGTCACTTTCCACTACACCTTGCGTGATCCCAGCGGTCGCGTGCTCGACAGCTCCGCGGGCGGAGATCCGATCACGTATCTCGAGGGTGGCGGACAGATCATCGAGGGACTCGACGCCCAGTTGCGCGGCACCGCCGCGGGCGCGAAGACCCGGGTGCAGGTGCCGGCGGCGCGGGCCTACGGCGAACATGATCCCGACCAGGTTCATCGCGTGAA
Organism: Opitutia bacterium; assembly: GCA_947472765.1. Classification (GTDB taxonomy): domain Bacteria; phylum Verrucomicrobiota; class Verrucomicrobiia; order Opitutales; family Opitutaceae; genus ER46. Next base: position 41,867 of record CANJCM010000006.1, on the reverse strand, counting down.
GCGCAACCTCCTGCCGATCGAGGGGGAGCTGCAGGTGGGCGATCAGTTTCAGACCGGCGCGGATCGATTCTCGCCCGTCGTCACGATTGCGGCGATTGAGGGCGACGAAGTTCTGCTCGACGGAAATCCGCCGCTCGCCGGCGTCGATCTCACGTTCGACGTCGAAATCGTTTCCGCCCGCGAGGCGACCGCCGAGGAGTTGAGCCACGGCCACGCGCACGGAGCGGAAGGCTGCAGCCACGAATAAGCGTCGCCTGGCGCACAAGTTTCACGACGCATGAAAGTCCTTGGAGTTGATATTGGCGGGTCGGCGCTGAAGGGCGCCCCGGTGGAAACCACGACCGGTCGTTTGCTCGCGGAACGGCTGCGCATTGCGACCCCGGAGCCGCTCTCGCCGGTCCAGATGGGCAGGGCGCTGGCCGAGATGGTCGCGCACTTCAAGTGGCGCGGACCGATCGGTGTCGGTTTCCCTGGGGTGATTTATGGAACGCGAATCCTGACCTCGGCCAACCTGCATCCGCGCTTCATCGGCTGCGACGGCGGGCGGCTGTTCTCGAAGGCCACGGGTTGTCCGGTCACGCTCGTCAACGATGCGGCGGCGGCGGCTGAGGCGGAGATGCGTTTCGGTGCGGGCCGCGGTTTCATGGGCAAGGCGCTGCTCCTCACGCTCGGCACGGGTGTGGGGTCGGCGCTCGCGTATCACGGCACGGTGGTGCCGATGGAACTCGGCCATCTGCCGTGGAAAGGGAAGTCGATCGAGAAGCACGTCGCCGCCTCGGTCCGCGAGGAGGACGAGCTCTCATGGGAAGAGTGGGGCGAGCGCCTGCGCGAGTACGTGGCGATTCTCGAGCAAAGCATGTGGCCCGAGTTGATCATCGTGGGCGGTGGCGTGAGCGCGAAGCACCGGAAGTTTTTCAAGTTCATCAAGCCGCGGGCGAAGTTGGTGCCGGCGAAATTTCTCAACCAGGCCGGCATCGTCGGGGCCGCACTTGCCGCCGCGGGCGGGAAGTAGTCTGGCTCCGGCGCCGGTGAATCGCGCCATGATACGACAGGCCGGGCGCGCACAAGGCACGCCCCTGCAAGCAAGCCGTAGGGGCGGGGCTCGTCCACGCCCCCGCCGCGCATGAAGCCCGACGTCCTGATCCTCGGCCAGGGACTCGCGGGCACGATGCTGGGTTGGGAGCTCGAGCGCGCGGAGATTCCGTTCACGATCGCCGACGCGGGCCCGAAGGGAACGGCGAGTCGCGTGGCAGCGGGACTGATCAACCCGATCACGGGTCGACGCCTCGTGAAGACAGCCGGGGTCGAGGCGCTGCTGCCGATCGCGCGAACGGCGTATCGGGATTTCGGCGCGGCCTGCGGAGTCTCAGTGTGGCGCGATTTGCGCGTGCATCGCCTGCTCGTGGACGAGCGCGAGCGGCGGGTCGCGGCGGAGAAACGGGACCGCGGCGAACTCGCGCCGTATCTGGGCGCCGCGGACAGTGACGGAATATGGATCGAAGGCGCCGCCCAGGTTGATCTGCCGGCGCTCATCGACGCCGGTCGCGCGCGCTGGCAGGCGCAGGGTCGTTGGCGGGCGGAGCAAATCTCGCCGGCTGCCGCGGCTGCCGCAGCAGGGTGGGTAATCGATTGTCGCGGGTTGCCCCCGGCTCGGGAAGGCGTGCTCGGTTTACCGTGGCGCTGGTCGAAAGGTGAGACGCTTCAGATCGAGGTCGATGGTCTCGCTCCCGACGTCGTCTTGAACGACGGAAATTGGGTGGTGCCGATGCCGGGGAGCCGGGCCTGGGTGGGCGCGACCCACGAACCCGGGATCGTGGATGCTGAACCGACGCCCGCGGGCCGGGCCGGACTCGAAGCGGCGGCGCAAAGACTCCTGCGGCGGCCGTTTGTCGTCGCGTCGCATTGGGCCGGCGTGCGAGTGCACCTGCCGGACAAGCTGCCGGTTTCCGGCTTGGATCCGGCTCGATCGCAAGGCGGCCTCATCAATGGGCTCGGAGCCAAAGGCGCACTCTTTGCGCCGACGCTCGCCCGCGCTTGGGCGGAACATTTGTCCCACGGCCGCCCTTTCGATCCGATCTACGCCCCCGCCCGCTTCGGCCCAGGCCAGCCCGCCGCCTAAAGCGGTACGCTCGGCCCCCAAGCCTTGCACGTCACGTATTACCTGGATTCCGAAGTTAAACGGATTGGCGTGGCCCTGTCCGTGAGGTCAGGGACTTCTTGATCGCTTCGCCTCAAGCCGTCCCGCTGCTCACGTAGCGGGCTACGAAGGCAACTTCGGAATCCAAGTACTATGTGACGTGCAAGGTTTGGGAGGTCGGGTTTCGTGGCGGATGGGAAAGAGGCCCGGCGGCGAGCGCCGGCCCTACGACAAAATTTGGCGACGGGTACGTCGCCCGAAGTCAGAACCACTCGGGTTTGCGCACCGCGCAAACCCCATTCGTCGCGGATTTCCGTCGGTTCGTCGCAGCCTGGCGTTATCCGCTTGAGTCCCGTGGCGGACCGGCAAATGAACCGCAGCGCCATGGAAAAACGCTGGATGAGATTCTCCGCCATTGTCGCCGGATGGATCTTTCTGGGGTTCGTCCTCTCCCTGGAGGTGTATTTCAACATCCGCGCCGGGATGAAGATGGGCTCGATGGACTTCGTCGAGGTGGCGATCCCGCAGTTTGGCCGCGCCGCGATGTGGGCCCTGATGGCGCCGCTCATTCTCAAGCTGCGGAAAAAGATGCCACTCAACCGCGGCCGCTGGGCCGGGGGCGTCGGGTTTCACCTCGGGATGAGCTTCGTCGTGATGGCGACGTACTTCCTTGGCCGGATGCTGGCGTTCGCGTTGATCGAGGGCGACGCGGAGTGGGACTTCTGGCCCACGGCGCTCGCGAGCTTCTACGGCCGCAACATCATCGACATGGCCTACTATTGGGCGGTGATCGCGTTCGGCTACGGCTTGGAGATTTACCAGCGCTACAAGAGCGAGGAGCTGAAGTCGGTCCAGCTCGAGGCCCGCCTGATCGAGACGGAACTCAAGGCGCTGCGCGAACAGATGCGGCCGCACTTTCTCTTCAACACGCTCAACACGATCTCGGTCCTCGTCCGGGAGCAGCGCAACGACGAGGCGGTGACGTTGATTGCGCGGCTGAGCTCGCTCCTCCGGATGTCGCTCGATCGCAATCGCGCGCCCGAGATCACGGTCCGCGAGGAAATCGATTTCCTCGAACGCTACATCGACATCCAAAAAGTCCGCTTCTCCGATCGACTCAACGTCGGGATTTCCATCGCGCCCGAGGCCCTTGAGTTGCAGATCCCGAACCTCCTGCTCCAGCCGCTGGTCGAGAATGCGATCCTCCACGGCGTGGTGCGCAAGTCCGGTCCCGGGCGCGTGGACGTCAGCGGTCGCGTCGAGGGCGGACGGCTTCATCTGGAAGTGCGGGACGACGGACCGGGCCTCGGTGACGGCGCACAGCGGGCGCGCGAAGGGATCGGGCTCAGCAACACCCGCGAACGCATTGCGCGAATCTACGGCGCGGCCGGGCAGTTGCTGCTTCGCAGCGAGCCCGGCCGCGGCGTCACGGTGCAAATCATCCTGCCCTGCCGCGTATGATGATGCCCTGGTTTTCGGCCCACGCGGGGGGCGGTCCCGCTTCCCCTCCCGTTCGCGTCGCGATTGTCGACGACGAGCCGGCCGCCCGCCGCGGGTTGCGGCTCCTGCTGGAGCGCGATGCAGGAATCGAGATCGTGGGGGAGGCGGCCAGCGGGAACGAGGCCGTCGAGCTGATTCGCCGCGAGCGGCCCGAGGTGGCCTTTCTCGATCTCCAGATGCCGGAGGGCGACGGCTTCGACGTTCTGCAGCGCATTGGACCCGGGGAGATGCCGGCCGTGGTGTTCGTCACGGCCTACGACGAGCACGCGCTGCGGGCCTTCGAGGTCAACGCGGTCGATTACCTGCTCAAGCCTTACGACGATGCGCGCTTCGCGGCCGCGCTGCAGCGGGCGAAGGACGAGGTGCGCCGGCGCCAGGTCGAGACCGTGAATGCACGGCTCGTGCAGCTGCTCGACTTCCTGCAGCGGACCGCGCCGGGCGGGCCGGTGGAGGACAAGGCGGCGGATCGGATTATGGTGAAGTCCTCCGGCGAGATTTTTTTCCTCAAGGTGAACGAGATCGATTGGATCGAGGCCGAGGGTGACTACATGAAATTTCACGTCGGCGGCCGCTCGCACCTGATGCGTGACACCATGGCTCGACTGGAGGCGCGGCTCGATCCGAAGCAGTTCGTGCGGATTCATCGTTCGACGATCGTGAACATTGATCGGCTGCAGAAGCTGAGCCCCTCGTTCGCCGGAGAATATGTCGTGATCCTGCGCGACGGCACGAAGCTCCGCCTGAGCCGCGGCTTCCACGAGCGAATCGCGGCGCTCTTGAAGCAGGCGCTGTAGTCGTCGTTCCGTGGCCGCGACTGTGAGCGAGTGGAAGCGGTTTCGCGGGCCAAACCATGGAGGCGCGGTGTCCTCACCACGCGTACCGGCCTGCCCGCCAGAGTGAGTAAGCCCGTTAGTGAAAGTGAGTGGTTAAATTCTCCGAAGCTTTGGCACCACTAACGGACACTAATCGGACACTCACGGAGTTTTCCGAACCTTGGATCGGCAGGATCCCGAGCCGGGGTGGGAGCCTGAAGCCAGGAATCCAGGAAACGAACCACTCCGGCATCCTGCCCATCCTGTTCATCCTGTCCAAATGGGATCGGAGCCTGCCCTGCGACTCGGCGTCGTCCTTTCATCCGGAGGCACTTCGCGAGGGACCGATTCGAAACGACGGACGAGTTTGCGGCGGCCAGGGCCCGTTCACCTCGACCACGAACCGCACTCCGCTCAACCCGTCCGTTACCCGACGTTGGGGCGAAATTCTCAATTCTCGATCTGACCCCGTTCAGGCTAACCCTCAAATGGAGGACAGAGGCCTGCCGACGAGAAGCAGCCCTGCACTGATTGGTGGACGTTCAGCTCGACGAAATGCAGCCTTGGACGGTCGGGGCACCGTCCCTCCAAGGATTGCTCTTGGAGGGGAGAGCGGACGGAAGTCTGAACGATCCGCCTGCCATGGAGGGCGGGTGCCCACACCCGCCGATTTCGTTCCACTGCATCGTTCCGGCTCGAGCGGGGTGCTCAAAGGGCGGGGTGTATTGGCGTCAACGGCGGATAAAAAATCCGCCGCCCGCTCTCACTCGTCGCGTGCGTCCGTGATCCGTCGCGAAGATTCCGCGCTCCGTCGCAAAACCGAAACCTCCGGCCGGCGTTCGCGGTTGTGGAGGCGTGTCCCGGCTTTCGCTTCTTACCCTGCTGCTGTGTTTCTTCGCCCCGGTTGTCCGGGCGGATCACTCGCTCGACCATGCGCGGCTGGCCCGTGAGCTCCTCGGCCCGGAGACCTGGGCGCGCGTGATTCGAATCGAGAACGAGGGTCGCTCCCGGCGCTATCCGCGGATCGTGCACGCGCTCGTCTTCGAGCTGGCCGGTGTCCTCTGGTTCTACACCGACACCGACGGCACCCAGAGTTTCTCGCTGCATCGCAACCGTCTCGAGGCGGAGAAGGCGGACTTTGCCCCGCTGCTGCGTGACATCGACCCGGGGTTCACGCGCTGGACCGTCGTGCCACCGGAACCATCGGGCGCCAGAGCAGGAAAGCCACTGCCGAACGGGTGCTTCGTCGAAAGCGTGGCCGCGCTCCGGCACGAGCTGGCGGCGGGTGCCGCCGTGCAGCGGCCGCGGCTCCTGTCGTTTTATGCGCCGGCCTCCGAGGGAGTAGCCGGACACACCGTGCTCGTCTTCGAGGCGGGTGGCCGGACTTGCGTGGTCGACGCGACGCCGCCCGCGCGAACGCATCGGTTTTCCCCGCGACTGGCGGGCGAACCGCTCGAACTGGCGCGTCTCCTCGGTGGGCCCAGGGTGGTGACCGCCCGCTGGGTGCCGATTGAGGATTGGGGCTGGCGGACGCGGGTGGCTGCCACGGCGCAGCCGCCGGGGTCGTCCCGGCCCGGGGCTTGAGGCCCAATGCCCCGGAACTTCAAACGCAGAGGACACGGAGGGCGCAGGGTTGGGGTTTTGAACAGCGAGATCGGGGAGTTCGGGAAGAGGTCGGTTCCACGTCTTCCCGCTCTCCCCGGCCTTCCTGTTCAAGTTGGGCTGATCCCGTTTGGCGGCGGCTCCGCTCTATACCGCTCTGCGCCATCCGCGGATGAATCAGGAATTCTGTAACTTTCGCGTTCGGCGCGTGTATTAGTCGCGTGACCGGTCCTTCCGCCAACCGCCCGTACGCCTGCGTTCGTCGCCAAGGGAGCGGCATTGGTCGCATTCGCGTTCCCCATTTTCCTCTCCGTGGCTTGGCTCCGTCCCGTTATCAGTTGTGTTGCGTGGCCGGGTCGTTGTGGACCCGGCCATGTTTTTTTGGGACCCGGAGGACCAACAGGTCGCTTGCCTAGGGCAGGCGCATGAATTCCGATGCATGCCTTGTCCACCCTTGAAAAGCCGACGATGAAACCCGCTGCTGCGTCCACACCGGCGGTCGCCACCCCCACCGCGCCCGGTCCTCGCCGGCCTCGCCTCCTCTGGATTCTGGTCAGCCTCTTTGTCGTGGTGGCCGGTGCCGGTGGCGGAGGCTATCTCTACAAAAAGAAGGCCGCCCAGACGATCGCCATCACCGGAACGGAGAAGGCCTCCGTCCGCACCATCACGCAGGTCGTCTCCGCGACCGGCAAAATCCAGCCCGAGGTGGAGGTGAAGATTGCGCCGGAGGTTTCCGGCGAGGTCGTGCAACTCCGCTTTCGAGAGGGTGCGACGGTGCGGAAGGGCGACCTCTTGCTCAGCATCAAGCCCGACAATTACCAGGCGCAGGTGGAGCAGCAGGAGGCGAACCTCCTCGCGGCCAGGGCGACCGCGCTCCAAGCCCAGGCGCAGCTCCAGAAGGCCGAGGATGACTTCAAGCGCACCGACGATCTCTTCGCCAAGAAACTGATTCCCGACTCTGAGTTCGCCGCCGCCAAGACCACCGTCGAGGTGGCGCAGGCCAATCTCGAGAATGCGCAGGCGCAGATCCGCCGCACCGAGGGCTCCCTCAACCAGGCGCGCGATTTGCTCGCGAAGACGAACATCTTCGCCCCGATCGACGGCAAGGTGAGTTCGCTCTCGACCGAGTTGGGCGAACGCGTCGCCGGCACGGGCTCGTATGGCGGCGCGGAAGTCATGCGCGTGGCCGACCTCGATAACATGGAGGTGCGGGTGAACATCAACGAGAACGACATCGTGAACGTGAAGGTGGGCGACAAGGCCCGCGTCTCGATCGACGCGTTTCCGAACCGCAAGTTCGAGGGCGCGGTCAAGGAGATCGGATCCGCCGCGCGGATTACCGGCCAGAACACGCAGGATGAGGTCACCAACTTCCTCGTGAAGATTCGCATTCTTGAGAAGGACGCCCCGCTTCGCCCCGGCATGAGCGCGAACGCGGACGTCGAGACCAAGACGATGCCAAACGTGATCGCGGTGCCGATTCAAAGCGTCACGGTGCGCTCGCGGGAAGGCGCGAAGACCCTCGACGAGGTGACGACCGACCGCGAAAAGAAGGCCCAGGAGACGAAGGGCGAGGGTGCGGTCGCCGCGGTGAACGTGCAGCAGCAGCGGCAGGCCGAGCGATCGGACCGCGAAAATTTGCAGCGCGTGGTGTTCGTCCGGAACGGAGACACGGTGAAAATGACCCGCGTCGAAACCGGGATCCAGGACACGACGCACATCGAGATCAAATCCGGTCTGAAGGCCGGCGACGAAGTCGTGAGTGGCAGCTTCGGCGTGATCACGCGTACGTTGAAGGACGGTTCGAAGGTCAAGATCGAGGTGCCGAAGAAGAAGGACGCGCCGAAATGAGCGTGACCGGGGCCCGATTTTCGTGGCCCCGCCCGCTTCGCAGTTCACCTCTGGTCCTGCCATGAATTCCGCCTCCGCCCCGGCCCAAACTGCCGCGCGCTCCGCCCGTCCTCCGGGCTCGGTCGTGATCGAGATCGACGGCGTGACCAAGCTCTACCGGATGGGCACGGAGACCATCCACGCGCTCCGCGGCGTCGCGCTGCGCATCCGCCGCAACGAGTATCTCGCCATCATGGGCCCCTCGGGCAGCGGCAAGTCGACGCTGATGAACATGCTCGGCTGCCTCGATACGCCGACCGCGGGCCACTACGACTTCAACGGCAAGAACGTCGCCACGATGGTGGACGACGAGCTGGCCGAGATTCGCAACCGCGAGATCGGGTTCGTCTTCCAGACTTTCAACCTGCTCCCGCGGTCCAACGCGCTGCAGAATGTCGAGCTGCCGCTCATCTATGCCGGCCTCGGGAAGAGCGAACGCCTCGAACGCGCCCGACGGGCCCTCGAGAACGTCGGACTCGGCGAGCGGATGTTTCACCGGCCGAACGAACTCTCCGGCGGGCAGCGGCAACGCGTCGCCATTGCCCGCGCCCTCGTCAACACGCCCTCCATCATCCTCGCCGACGAACCGACCGGCAACCTGGACTCGAAGACCGGCGAGGAAATCATGGAGCTCTTCGAACGGCTCTATGAGCAGGGCAACACCATCATCGTCGTCACGCACGAGGAGGACATCGCGCGGCACGCGCGGCGCATCGTGCGCTTGCGCGACGGACTGATCGAAAGCGACACGGCGGTGTAATTTTGGATTTTGGATTGTGCAACCAAAGGGACCGAAGTGACGCCGAGGACCTAAGGGACCCAAAGAATCGAGCCCCCTGAAGCGCCCTCGGCCCGCCCTGAAATCGAAAATCGAAATTCCAAAATCGAAAATCCCAGATGTCCCGCTCCGTCTATGAAATCACCGAGTCCGTCCGGATCGCGTTCGCGCAGATCCTGGCGAACAAGCTGCGGTCCGCGCTGACGGCCCTCGGGGTGATCATCGGCATCGTGGCCGTGACGCTGATGGGCACGGCGATTCTGGGGATCGATGCCGGCGTCGAGCGGAGCCTGGCGGGATTTGGCGACGACGTGCTTTACGTGACGAAATGGCCGTGGCGTGACGTCTCCGACTGGTGGAATTTCCGGAACCGGCGCGACATCTCGACCGACTATGCCGACCCGATCAACGAGTGGATCGCGGCCAATCCCGGTGGTCCGCTGAAAGTGGCCGTGCCTTCCGCGGCGTGGTCGTCGAACGTCATTCGCGGCGAGTACCGCCTGACGAGCATCCGCATCGTCGGGACGAGCGCGGATCTGGGCCGAATCGTGCGATCGGACATGAAGGAAGGCCGGTACTTCAGCGAACTCGAGGCGCGGGGTGGCCGGAATGTCGCGGTCATCGGCTTCGATGTCGCCGACGCGCTGTTTCCCGGGGACTCCCCGCTGGGGCAGACCATCCAAATCAAGAATCAACGCTACACCGTGATCGGCGTCGCCGCGCGGCAGGGCAGCTTTCTCGGACTCTTCAGCTGGGATTCCCAGGTGATCATGCCGCTCTCCGCCTTCGGCCGGTCTTTTCCGCTGCGCTGGGCCAATCCCGACATCCGCGTGCAGGTCGAACCTGATCGGATGGACGAGGCCCGGGACGAGTTGCGCGGCATCATGCGGCGCTTGCGCAAGCTCGGGCCGGAGAAGAAGGACGACTTCGAGATCAACAGCCAGCAGGTGATCCGGGAACAGATTGATCCGATTAAGCAGAAGATTGCGGTGGCGGGTTTGTTCGTCACCGGCCTGGCGCTCTTCGTCGGCGCGATCGGCATCATGAACATCACCTACGTCAGCGTGAAGGAACGCACGAAGGAGATTGGGACGCGGAAGGCGCTCGGGGCGCGGCGGCGGACGATCCTCCTGCAGTTCCTGATCGAAGCCGTGAGCATCTGCGTGCTCGGCGGACTCGGAGGCTTGGCGACGGCGTGGGCCATGTCCGCGGTCGTGGCGGTTGTCATGCCGACGTTCCCCCTGGTCTTCTCGGTCGGCCTCGTGCTGGTCGGCCTGGGAGCCTCGATCGCCACGGGGATCTTCAGCGGCTTCGCCCCCGCCTGGCAGGCGAGCAAGTTGGATCCGGTCGTGGCATTACGTTATGAATAAGATCCCCAGCCGGATTAACCACCGAGGCACCGAGGACACGGAGAAGTCACAGGCCTCTGTGTCTCCGTGTCTCTGTGGTTAAACTCCGGAAAATCTAGAAATCCCAGATGCGCAGCATCGAAACCTTCCGCCTCGCCGCCGCCGCGCTCAGCTCGAACAAGCTGCGCTCGAGCCTGACCGTGCTGGGCATCGCGGTGGGCGTGTTCTCGGTGATCGGCGTGATGACGCTGATTAACGGGATGCGGTCTTCGATTGAATCGGGGTTGAATGTGCTCGGGGCGAACAGCTTTCAGGTCACGAAGTTCCCGCCGATCAACTTCTCGGATCCCTGGCTCCGCTTCCGGAACCGCCGCGACATCAGTTATCCCGACGCCGAGCGCTTCAAGGAGATGATGGGCGACGCGGCCCGGGTGAACCTGCAGATCGCGCGTCCCGGCATCACCGTCGTGAACCGGGATCTGCGCACGAATCCGAATGTCCGTCTCATCGGTACGGACGAGAACTTCATCACCGCGTTGAACTTCGACGTCGCCCTCGGCCGCAACCTCGGCGGCGACGATGTCGCCTACGGCCGGCCCGTCTGCCTGCTCGGTTCGTCGGTGGTCGAGCGGGTCTTCCCGGATGGCGAGGCCCTCGGCAGACTCGTCCGCATGAACGGCCAGAATTACACCGTGATCGGCGTGCTGGCCCCGAAAGGTTCCTCCTTTGGCGGCAATCCCGACAACATCGTCGTGACGCCGATCAGCCGCTTCCTGGCGGTGTACGGCCGTGCCGGGCGCTCGATCGGCATCAATGTCCAGGCGCCGGGACCGACCGAGATCTCCGCGACGCAGGAACTCGCGATCGGCACGATGCGGCTGGTGCGTGGTCTGGCGCCCGAGGATCCGAATGACTTCGAGGTGTTCTCGAACGAGTCGCTGATCGAGGCCTTCAACAAGATTGCCGATATCGTCGCAGCGGGCGCGCTCATCATCAGCGGCATTGCGCTGCTGGCGTCGGGCATCGGCGTGATGAACATCATGCTGGTGAGCGTGACCGAGCGGACGAAGGAGATCGGGATCCGCAAGAGCATCGGCGCGAAGAAGCGGAGCATCCTGCTGCAGTTCCTCGCGGAAGCCGTCGCGCTCTCGCTGATTGGCGGCGTGGCCGGCGTGGCCATCGGAGTCGGCGGCGGCAACGCGGTCGCGATGGCCATGAACACCGCGATCACGTTTCCGTGGCTCTGGGCCGGGATCGGCCTGCTCGTCTGCGGCGGGATCGGAATTGTCTTCGGCCTCTATCCCGCGTGGAAGGCGGCGTCGCTCGATCCGATCGAGGCGCTGCGGTACGAGTAGGTTTTGGCGCGGCGCCAAAACCTTGGGCGGCGGGTTAACCGCGCCGAATCTCGGAACCCTGGAAGCGGATCTGAATCCGGAAGACTTTTTTCGTCCGGCACTTGATCGCGCCCGTCGCGAGATCGACCTTCTCGGGGATCTCGATCTTGTGGATGTCGACGACCGCGTGATAGCCGCGCTCGGAAAACACATCGATCAACATCGCCAGCGCCAGCGGATCCTCGAGGACGCGTTCCTCGGCGTTGATGTGCGCGGTGCCGGAGATGGCGTGCCGCAGCACAATCGGGATGATCTTCGTTTCGATGAAAACAGTGACCTTGGCGAAGACCTCGCGGTGCTCGAGTTCGTAGGAGTCGAGCCGCTTCACCAACTCCTGCCGAGCATGGACGATGATCTCGCTCGCGACCGGAACACCCCGCAGCCGGTCGACCGTCCGGGGGTCGAGTTCCAGGGTGCTTTGGTATTCGAGCTCCCGAAGGATGTTCTGCTCGACCTCCTCAAACGCGCCCTGGGCGCTGATCAGGTGATAGTGGAAAATTTCCTTCAGGGATTGGAGGGCGTCCCAAGTCTGCTCCTTGAAGACCCGGTAGCGCCGGCGAGCGAGACCTTCGTCGTGATCCGTCGGCCGATCCTCGAGCAAGGTACCGACGCCGCTGCGCACCACTTCCTCGTTATGCAGCCTGGTTTCGCGGCCGCGTTTCAACTGCCGGGCGATCGACTCCTTCTCGTCCACGAACAGCACCATGATGTGCACGGTGGGCTGGCGGAAGTGGATGCTCAGCGGCGTGTCGTAGTATTCGCGCCGCAGCGCGTTCATCCGGTCGACGAGCAGCTTCAAACACTCGACCTGCACCTTGGTGCGCGGGAATCCGTCGAGGATCGCGCCGTCACGGTATTCAGGGTGGAGCAGGTGGCGCAGGAGCAGGCCGACGACGTCGCGATCGCCCACCATGTTGCCTGCGTTCTTGATCGCCTGGGCCTCGGGGGAATCAAGCAGGGCGCTGATCACCACCGGGGGGCAGGTCAGCCCGCGTGTCTCCCGGATGAACTCCGTGTTCGTGCCCTTGCCGGCGCCCGGGGCGCCCCCGAGGAGAATGATTTCCTTGGGGAAGCGCAGGTTCTCGCGGCCGAAGTCCTCCTCGAGTTCGCGCCACACCGAACCGAAGATCAGCTGGGCATCCTTGATCTCGAGATCCGAGAGTTTGGATTGGGCCGGCGGAAGAGGCGGAGTGGCCGGACGGGCGGTGGTGGAAGTGGACATGCGAAGGCCGAAGGCGAGAGATGGCAGGATCCCGGGTGGAGTTCGACACCAGAAACGGATTTCCGATCGATCGAAGCCGGCCAGGGGTTGTTCTGCCGACGTGACGTCAACCGATTGAATTCCGGGAGGCACCGCGACAACGGACGCGTTGGGAGTTTTTTTGCCAACGTCGCGAGCGTGCCCGCCGGCACCGTACCGGCCGGCGAGCGTCCAGCGGCGGATCCCGTCGCCGCCTGCAACCCGGCCGCGCGCCGCACCCGGTCGCCAGGGGGCTTTCATCGTCATCTATCACCTGAAATCCGAAGTTAAGCGGATTGGCGTGGCCCTGTCCGTGAGGACAGGGACTTCGTGATCGCTTCGCCTAAAGCCGTCCCGCTGCTCACGCAGCGGGCTACGAGGGCAACTTCGGAGTCCAGGGATAAGATGACAGCCGGAATGGGCGGCCCCGGACTTGTGGCCGGAGCCAGCCGCGCGTTGAAGACTGCTTTCGAGGCCCCCGGCGGGGCGGGACGCACCTTTCGCGGTCCCTTGGCGCGGTCGCGGAACCGTGCCGGCCGTGCTCGGTCTATGACGATGACAGCTCGCGCGGGCCTGGCCCGGCGGGCTGGTTAGTTGAAGCTGGACCTGGCGGGGTCGCGCAAGCGACCCCGCCTTGTTTTAGTCCCCAGCGACAGGTCGGCAGATTCCCTCCCATGCGCATACTCATGGCGGGGACGACGCGGGGATTCGAAAAACGACCCGGATCGCCATTGAGTCCGCCGGCCACGAAGCGGCGGAGGTGCCCAGCGCGGATCGATTCTCCGGGAAGGTTGCGGGATACCATCGGTGGCGAATTCCGGGAAATGTCCCGCACGAGTGGGGCGGACGCGTGTCCTAGTTACTGATCTCATGGACTCCAAAGGTGGCTTTGTCGCCCGCGAGAGCAGTGGGACGCTAGAGGAATAGGCAGGGTCCCTGCCCGCCCGGGCAGGGTTACGCTGCCCAGTTAGGAGATCAGGAATCCTGGTAACCCGGGGTTCAAGCAATCCCCATCAACCGCATTCTCATATGAAAAATCGTCATGAAGCCGGCGCGGCGGAAACGCCTGCGCAAATCATTGAGCACATCAACCGCCTCATGGCCGAAGCCGAAGCCATGGTCGCAGGACCCGTCGCGGGCAAAACCGCGGACCGGTTCGGCGAACTCAAGGAGCGGCTGGCGGCCGCCAGTGGACGTCTGACGGACGCCTATGACTCCGCCCGGGAGACGATTGGGGACGCCTATGCCAGTACGCGGCGCAACGTCGTTGCCGGGGCCCGTTACTCGGATGACGCCATCCGGAAACATCCGTACCAGTCGATCGGCATCGCCCTCGGCGTCGGCGTGCTCATCGGCGTCCTGCTGAAGCGCAGGAACGACTAGCTCGGGCGCCGTCTCCGGGCGGCGAAGGCGTTTCGCTCCGACGTGGGCGCGCACGAGGCGCGCCCCTGCGAATGCCGGCGTCAACCGGTGTAGGGGCGTGGCTCGTCCACGCCTTGCAATTGGCTGCGACATTTCGCGGGCCGGTCCAGGGGCAAGCTGATGGCACGCGGTCCCCTGGCGATTGTCACGCCTGGGAATTCCAGCCCGGCGCCCGGCCAATCACTTGCCGGTTTTCCGGACCAGCACGGGCGCGGCCTTCTCCATCTGGCCGCGCGTGACGCCGAGCTGATTGAGCAGTTTCAGCTCCCGCCACAATTCGGCTCCGGAAATTTCTCCGCGCAGCAGTTGCCCGTAACGCGTCAGGGTGCGCTCCACCTCGGCGGCGGACTCGTTGACAAACTCCACGCGGAAGCTGCGCGCGCCCAGCTCGAGCAGCCGCCCGACGTACTCGGCACCCGTCTGGGCGCGGTTGTTGAAAACGGTGTTGCGGCAGCCCGCGTCGGCCTTGAGCGGCAAGTCGGCACCCACGCGATCCCGCAGGGAGACCACGTGCGTGTCGCAGGGCCGGCCGCAGTCCCGGTAGTCGCGCCCCGTGGAAAGGAACGCACAGAACACGCAGTGCTCCATGTGAAACATCGGCATGTGCTGATGAATCGTGATGTCGAACCACGTGCCCGGCGCCCCGGCCAGCAGCGCCTCGAGCTGCGTGATGTTCAGATCGTAGCTCGCGGTGACGCGCTCCAGCCCATGCCGCTGCAGAAAGTGATCGGCCGTGAGCGGATTCGCCACGTTGAGCGAGAAGTCGCCGCGCTTCCGGTCGCCCGCGAAAAAGCCGAGGTGGTCGTAATTCCGCACGAGGTAGCCGTCAGCAGCGCAGGAACGAACCTGTTGCAGAATCCACTCCTCGCCCGGCTTGAAGATCCGCGGCGCCGCCACCCAGATGCTCGCCGGCAGCGCGGGAATCGCCGCTCCCGCCGCCGCGGGTTCGGCCTGGAGTTCCCGGAAGCGGGCGACGGCATCGCGGTAACGCTTGGGATTCTCGAACTCGCAGTAGATCGTCCGCGCTCCCGCCCGCCAGGCCGGCTCGAGCTGTTCGAGCAGGCGGATGACCGCGATCAACTCCGGCGTGGCCGCGGGCGTCGCTGGGGCGCGAAAGTCTGGCTGGCGATATTCCTGCCGCGACCAGCGCCGGGGCGCGGCGCGGAGTTTCTCCAATTCGGCGATCGCCTCGCGACGCAGGCGGTTCAGCTCGCTGACGGGCAGAATCAGATCGCCTTCGATCTGCGAGGTGAGTGTTCCCAGGGTGAAGGGCGTGCCACCGAGCCGGCCGAGTTGCTCGCGCAGCTTCGCTTCCGTGAGCGGCTGGCGTTCGGCTTTCGCGAGCGGCACCTGCGATTGCTGCTGGACGACGTGGCCCTCCGCGTCGCGGAGAATTAAAGTGAGCGCGCCGCCCAGGACGCCGTGGACTTCGGCGGAGATCGGTCGGGCCTGCCGAATCTGCGTGCCGGCAAATGTGGCCTGAAGTTCGCGTTCCAGCGCCGGGTCGCTCGTCTTCCAGAGCCGCTGGCCAACCTGCACCTTGTGCCAGTCGATGTCGCCCTGACCGAAACGCAGCACGGTCTCGCTGCCGTTGCGCGCGGGCTCGACCTGATAGACGCGTCCGCCCTGTTCGCGTTCGTCGGGCTTGCCCGCGTCGAAGACGATGCCGTCGCCGGGCTTCAGCGGGGCGACGAGTGTCAGCGCCACATTTTGATCACCGACGCGCGCCACCTCGCCGAGGAACACGCCCCGCTTCGTGCCAAAGCGGGCATGCGCCAGTTCCTGATTGTTGATCCCGCGGAACCAGCCGGTGTAAAGCCCGCGCGAGAACGCCATCTGGAGTTCGTAAGACGAGTTGAGGGTGGACGCGGAGTTGAGAGTTGAGGGTTGAGAGTTGAGAGCGGAGGAAGCGCGCGGCGACGATTGGCTCTCCTCCGAATTCCGAACCCCAAACTCCAAACCCCGAACTCCAAACTCCAAACTCTCCGGTCGCCCCGTCCTGGCCTTGTCCAAGGCCTGGCGGTACACCCGGGTGATGCTGGCCACGTATTCGGGCGATTTGAGCCGGCCCTCGATTTTCAGCGAGGCCACTCCGCTCTGAATCAGTTCCGGCAACACCTCGATCCCGGCGAGATCCTGCGGACTGAGGAGGTAGCGGCGGTCGCCCAGTTCCACTTTCTGTCCGTCCGCGATCAAATCGTAGGGCAGCCGGCAGGCCTGGGCGCACTCCCCGCGATTGGCCGAACGTCCGCCGAGCGATTCGCTGGTGAGGCATTGTCCGGAGTACGCGACGCACAACGCGCCGTGGACGAACACCTCGAGCGGCATCGCGCCGGACGCTTCCGTGCCCATGGCCAGCTGGATGGCGTTGATTTCCTTCAGGGAATTCTCGCGCGCGAGCACGACGAGATTGGCGCCCAACTCCTGCGCGAAACGCACGCCGGCGGCGCTCGTGATCGTCATCTGCGTCGAGCAATGAATCGGAAAATCCGGCGAGAGGCCGCGAATCATCCGGCAAATGCCCACATCCTGGACAATCGCCGCGTCCACGCCGGCGGCGATGATCGTCCGCAGGTAATCCTCGGCATCGGCGAGCTCGTTGGTGAAGACGAGAGTGTTGAACGTCACATAGCCACGGACGCCGCGACGGTGCAGGAATTCCATCAACGCGGGCAGATCGGCCTGAGTGAAGTTCTTCGCCCGCATCCGGGCGTTGAAACGCTCGAGTCCGAAGTAAACCGCATCGGCGCCGTTTTCGACCGCGGCGCGAACGCACTCCCAGTCGCCGGCGGGCGCGAGCAATTCCGGCCCCGGGCGGGAACGAGGCGCGGGCAGCGCGGGCGAAAGAGAGGTGACCGGGGCGGACATCGGAACGGGGAACCTACCGGTGGCCCTCGCCGCGGACAAGGCTGGCGCCCTGAATTCTCATTTATGCCGGCCGTGCCGGGTCAGGACCGTCAGGATCTCCTTGGCCCGGACGGCGTGACGGATGAGATCGAACGGCTTCACGACTCGCCGCGCGGGGGGCGGGCGGCTTCGAGCCGCGCCTCGAGGGCGCGAACGCGGGCCTCCAGTTCCTCGACCCGGGCGGCGAACTTCGCGTCGGAGCGACTCGTGAGCTCCTTGAGTTTGTCGTTCAACCGGGAGCTCAGCTCCTCGAATTCATGGCGACCCTGATCCGTGATCTTCTCTGCCATGATGCGCGCATCGGCGGCGCTGATTTTACCCTGTCGGACGAGATCGCTCAGGGCGTTCTCGGCTTTTTCCTTGGTGATGACCGCCGCGCCCAGGCCTGCGAGAAGGGTCTTTTTGATGGCATCGATCATAGTGGTCACAGGCTAGCACGATGCCCCGCTGACGCAATGGGAAGCCGTGGGTTCAGTGCCTCTCATGGATGGAGGGAGGGTGCCCTCACCCGCCATTGCTTAACGTCCCTTCCATGGCCGGTGGGGGCACCGGCCCTCCAAAGGCAGGCTCCTCATCTCCGCTCAGGCGTGCGCCTCCGAGGGCACGGAAGGCGGCGGCATCCTGCCCGCCGGCGTGGACACGTGCGGCGCCGCGTTGCGCAACTGCGCCGCCAGCACGACGGTCAGGATGAAGAAGAAAATCGAGATGTAGCCGACCGTGGGAAAACCAGCGAGGTGCCCCGACGGCTCGAGGGTGACGAAGATGCCGGCGATGACGTTGGCCACGCCGCTCGCCGCCTGTTGCAGCGCCGCGTTCACGCTCATGAAACCGCCGCGGTAACGCGACTCGACCGAGTTGGCGATCATGGCCATGGCCGGGGAGAACCGGCTCGACATCGTTACCATGAACAGGGCCATCATCGAAGCCGCCACCCCGAGCGAGGAGGGGCCGAGTCGGGTGATGAACAGCACTACGACCACGGCCGCGGCTGACATGATCGCGAGCAGTTTCAGTCGATCCACGTGATCGCTGAGCCAGCCGACGAAGGGCGTGCTGATAGCCGTCGCGATGCCGCCGACCGCATACGCCATCGGCAGCTGGAACTTCTCATCCAGACCGACGTTGGCGATGAACGTCGGGGCGACGAACGGGACCAGGATGCCACCAGCCATGATGAGCGCGGCCGCCATCGCGAACGCCCGCAGATGGATGCCGTGCGACATGATCGCGCGCATCTGCCGCCAGGGCTGGTGGTCGTGGACCGCGGTGCGGATCGGCGGCAGCGCGAGGGCGGCGAGCACGAAAACCACCACGGCGGTCGCAGCCAGCAGGAAGAACGCGGCATGCCAGCCGAACTTGCCGGCGAGGATCAGCCCCGCGGGCACGCCGAGGACGGAGGCGAGGGGAAAGGCGGACATCACGATGCTCATCGCGCGACCGCGCCGCTGCGGAGGGACGATGTCACCCACCATCGCCGAAACCATCGAACCGGCGAGGCCGCCGAAGGCTCCGGCCGCGAGCCGTGCCGCGAGCAGCCAATGGTGGGTCGGTGCGAGACCGCACGTCACGGTCGCCAGCGCGAAGCCGGTGTAGAGAAAGAGCAGCGAGCGCTTCCGATCGAAACGATCGAGGACGAAGCCGCCGGCGAACCCGCTTACCGCGGCGGCCAGGCCGTAGGCCGCCACCAGATGCGTGAACTGACTCGGCGTGATGTTGAACGCCCGCATCAGTTGCGCGCCCAGCGGCATCATGATCATGAAGTCCAGCACGTGCGTGAACTGCACCGCCGCGAGCGTGAGCAAGGTGGCGCGTTCGCGTCCTGGCGTCAGGGCGTGATGGCTGGCGGGAGGCATGAAAGCCGGGGAGCGTTGGACCTTTTGGCGAAAGCGCAAATGGTCAGCTCGCGGGAGCGGTGGTTTCGTCCCGCAATTTCACCTGTTCGCGCAGCAGCGTCAGAAACTGCTCTGCTCCTCGACTTTGGTAGCGCTGCAAATGGCGGATAATCACCAGTTCGCGGGTCGGCGTGGTGCCTGTCAGCCGAAGATAGGTGAGGGTGTCTTGATCGTCCGGTAGCCGGGCGAGTTGCGGCAGGATTGAGATGCCTAGGCCCTTGGAAACGAAGAGCTTCAAGGTCGCGACTTGGGCACAGCGGTAGCCGATGGTGGGCTGAAACTTCTGATCGCCGAAGAACTCCCGAATCTGGGCGGCGAGCGCGCTGGAGTCGCCCAGTGAGACAAAGGTCTCCTGCGCCAGGTCTCCCACGTTGATTTCCGTCCGGCTCGCGATGGGATGTTCCTTTCCCACCACCAGGAGCAACGGTTCCGTCAGCAGCGGTTCCAAGGCGACCCGATGGTCTTTCACGGGTAGCGGAACGACGGCGAGGTCGAGCTCCCCTTCCACGACGGCGGCGACCAACTTGGCGCGAAAATCCTCTCGCGCATCGATTTGGAGATTGGGATGCGTCTGCCGGCACTGGGCAATGAACGGGGTGATCAAATACGGCATGACGGTCTGGACCGCGCCGATCGTGATCCGCCGACCCAGGCTGGGATGATCGCTCAGTTCCTTGGACGCGTTTTCGACTTCAAAGAGGATGCGACGGGCCCTTTCGAGGAACGTGGCACCGGCCTCGGTGAGGACGGCCTTGCGTCCAAGTCGGTGGAAGAGTTTGTGGCCAACCTCTTTCTCGAGATTCAGAATCTGCTGGCTGAGAGAAGGTTGAGTAACATGAGATCGCTCCGACGCCCGGGTGAAATTGCCGGTCTCTGCGACCGCGACGAAGTAGCGAAGCTGGTGCAGTTCCATAGGCTGGGACTATGACAGCGATAGGAAGGCGCGATTTCAACTATTGAAATCCTCCGGTATAGTAGCGCCGTCGACCTGATGAAGGGTCGGCGAATCCAGAACCAACAATGAAGACATACAACATCATGGCAGTCCTCCTCGGCGTTATCGCTGCTGCCGCCCTCGTGCTTTCTTACCGCTCCCAAGTTAACGTGGAATCCGTAATCGGCTACGCCTCCGTCCTCGCGCTTCTAGGCGTGGCCGCTTCGGAGTACCGCTTGGGTTGGAAGCGGACCTTCGGCCGGAGTTAAGACTCCGCCGCGGTTGAAACTGCAACAGGGGCCCGGAGCAATCCGGGCCCCTTTTTATTTGGCCGGGCGGCGGGCTTCGCCCGCCCCTACTTTCCAAACCAGAGTTCCGCTGGCGGTGCCAAGGCGGGTGCACTCAGCACTCAGCCCGTCTGGAGGGCGGGTGCCCTCACCCGCCAAGCGAGAGGCCGCCAAGCCTACCCGGCCCGATAAATCGAAAATCGAGAATCCAAAATCGAAAATCTCAACGGTTGTCACCGTCGACCATGCGTCCGAGTCCGCCGAGGATGGATCCTTCTTCGCGCCCGCCGCGTCCGGTCCGGGGCGCCGCGGCCACGATGCGTCCGGCGAGGCGGGAGAACGGCAGTGACTGGAGCCAGACTTTGCCCGGTCCACGCAGGGTTGCGAAGAAAAGTCCCTCGCCGCCAAACAGCGCGGTCTTGATCCCGCCGACATACTGGATGTCGAAGTCGACGCTCGGCTGGAGGGCCACGATGCAGCCCGTGTCGACGCGCAGCACTTCACCCGGCGCGAGCACCCGCTCATGCAGCGTGCCGCCGGCGTGGATGAAAGCCCAGCCGTCGCCGGTGAGCCGTTGCATGATGAAACCTTCGCCGCCGAAGAGGCCCACGCCGAGCCGGCGCTGGAACGCGATGCCGATGCTCACGCCCTTCGCGGCGCAGAGGAACGAGTCCTTCTGGGCGATTAGCTCGCCGCCCAGATCCCGCAGATGCACCGGGAGAATCTTCCCGGGATACGGCGCGCCGAAGGCCACGCGCCGCCTGGCCGCGCCCTGATTCTGGAACACCGTCAGGAAAAGGGATTCGCCCGTGAGCAGCCGTTTGCCGGCCCCGAGCAGCGCGCCGACGAATCCGCCGCTCTGATTGCCATCGCCGAACACCGTCTCCATCGCGATGCCGTCCTCCATGTACATCATGCCGCCGGCCTCCGCGATCACGGCTTCCGAGGGGTCGAGCTCGATTTCAACGAACTGCATGTCGTCGCCGTGAATCTTGTAGTCGACTTCGTGCATGCGGGGAGCGCCGGAGGAGAGAGGGGAAGGTGTCATTGAAATGCGGTTACAGGGAGGAAATGGCCGCTCCGACGCCGGCGGTGAACGCCCGCGTCGGAGCGGTGGGAGGGATCTTATCCGTTACGGTCTTCAGGCCGCGAGCGCCATCCGTTCGGAGCGAGCGGCCGGGGCGACCAGGGGCCGCCGGACGGTGACGTCGCCCATCGTGACGGGGAGCAGCAGCAGGCCGAGGGAGAGCGAGAAGCTGGCCAGCGCGGGGGCGCTGCCGGCGAGGGCGAAGGTGGCGGCGAGACCGGCGACCATGGCGACGAGGGAGAGGAGGGAGGTGATCTTCATTTGGATGATTTGTTGCGCCAAGAACACGGCACCTTCCGCAAAGTTGCAGCCGCGCGAAAAATTCCGGAGCCGGTCGCGCGCGTCGGAGCGGACTCGCTTTGGCTTTGTCGCCCGCGGCGTGAGCAGCGGGACAACTTTTCGCGAAGCAACGCACCGGTCCCTGCCTTCACGAGGCTGTGTGATAGGGAGGAAATTGAACCCCTTTTTGTCATTCTTCGCTGCGCTCAGAATGACAGGGTATTCAAACGGCCTTCACGGGCAGGGCCACCCCGATCCCCTGAACTTCGGAATCCAGCCCGAAACGTCACCCGCAAGGTTGGTCGAAATCCTGTCCATCCTGCCATCCTGTCAAAAAAACTCCGTAGTCCTGAAATCCTGTCTTCCTACCGCGGCGCCAGCACGGCTTTCACCAGCCGATCGTCGCCGTCATTCGGCGCGGGGGTGAGTCCGATGGCAGCACAGAGGAGATTGTAGATGTGCACATTCTCGACGGCGTCGATCACGGCGCCGTCGGAGCGGAAGGCCGGACCGTTGGCAATAAATAGTCCCTGCATTGCGGGCGTCGCCGGATCGTATCCGTGATCGCCCTTCAACCGGCCATCGCGCGTGGAGATAAACCGGCTGCGTTGCTGGATGCGCCAGCCGGCGTCGGGCACGATCCATATGTCGGGAACACGCGGACCCTTCGGCATATGCCAGCGCGCCGGCAAATCCTCGACGCGATACACGTGATGCGTCGGCGGCAGCGACGAAAGCTTCTTCATCAACGCCGCGACGTCGCCGTCTTTGGGGCGGAGGCCCGCAATCGGTCCGTCGAAATCCACCTGCACCGTGCCCAGATCGAGAATGTCATCGAGGATCAGGGTCTGGGCCGTGCCGTCGGTTTCGGCCATGCCGTGGTCGGAAACGATCACGAGGTTGAGCGGCACTCCCGCCGACTTCGATCGTGCGACCATCGTGCCGATTTGTCCGTCCAGTAACTTGATCGCCGCTGTGACCTCCGCGGACCGCGGCCCGAAGTAGTGGCCCGCGCTGTTTGTGTTCTCGAGGTAGAAGAGAATCACGGCCGGCCGCCGCTCGGCGGGCAGGAGGAGCCAGCCGACGAATTCCTCCAGCCGCTGTTCGAAGGGCAGGGTGGCATCAAAGTTTCGCCAATACGTGGGCCGCCCCCCGGCGATCTCCGCCTCGGAACCGACCCAGAACGCGCACGCGCTGGTGCGGCCCTGCTTCACCGCGGTGACCCAGATGGGCTCGCCCCCAAACCAGCGCCCGTCGCGGACCGCGGCCGGCAGGCGGTAGTTGAAGAACTCCCCACGCGCCGCATCGAAGAACAAATTGCCGACCAACCCGTGGTGGCCGGGATAGAGTCCCGTCGCGATCGAGTAATGGCTGGCGAAAGTTTGCGTGGGGAAGACCGAAATCAGCGCCTTCGCCGTCACGCCGGTCCGCATGAGTTCGCGCAGATGCGGCGTCTCGTCGGGATGGCTCGCGATGTAGTCCCAGCGAAATGCATCGAGCGAAATGAGCACGACCGGCGCGGCCGGGGTCGCCGCCTCCAGCCCGGGCCGGAGGACGAAGAGCAGCAGCAGCGTGAGATAGCCGGAGCGGAAGGAAATCATGGCCGAAGCGTCGCGATCGTGGCGCCCCACGACCCGGTGTGTTCATCGCCGCTGCGAAACGTCGCCACCAGCGGAGAGCGCCGGAGCAGCGCGTGCACGGTCGTCCGGAGCGTCCCTGTGCCCTTGCCGTGGATGATGCGGACTTCGCGCAATCCCCGGGAGAGGCACTCGGTGAGATACGCGGGAATCAACTCGCCCAGGTCTTCCGGGCGAAACGTATGCAAATCCAGTTCCCCGGTGATCGGGATCGCCACCGGCGCATCCTCGGATCTCGGGCCGCCCTCGTTCACGAATAATCGTCGCGACTCCGGGTCGGCGCGGCCGCCGGAGCCGGAGGGGGCGTCGAAGCAGGCACCGCGGGTGTGGTTTCCGAAATGGCGGCCGCCGGAGCGGTTGAGGTTTCGGCGGGTGGCGTAGCTTCCGTCGCGGGCTCCACGGTCGGAGCCGCTTCGGTGCCACCGAGCGGGATGAGCGGTGGCGGCGGAATGGAATCGATGGACGGGGCGGCGGTCTCGGAGGCCGGGACCGGCGCCAGCGCCTCGGGCGGCAGGTTGTCGGGATTCGGCGGGAGAATGGTCGGTCCCGGGCTGGTCGGCGGCAGGAGCGCGGGCGCGTTCTTCTTGCGCTCGTCCTCTTCCATCGCGCGCTTGAATTCGTCCTCCACCCCGGCGGCCGCCTTCTTGAATTCGCGCATCGACTTGCCGAGACCGCGGGCAAACTCCGGCAGCTTCTGGCCGCCAAAGAGCATGAGGATGACGACGAAAATCAGGATCATTTCCGGCCCGCCAAGGCCCTCCATGAACGCGATGACGTCGGGGAAAAATACCATGGCCGAAATGTGTCCCATATCTTCGAAAAAGGCAGGTAAAACGAAACTCGCTCAGCGAACGCTCACGCTGACGCTGAATTTCTGCGTCTGTCCCGGTGCGACGAGATGCAGGCCCACCTTGTGGCCGGCGGCGTTCGCCGGACCCATCCACGGCTCCACACAGAAAAACGGCGAGTCGTCCGCGAGGCTCCAAGTTACAAACGTGGCATCGGGGTGCGGCACCTTGTCGGCGCCGAGCCGTACCGTGATGTCACCGGGCCGGCCCTTTTCGCCAAACACGACCTCGTTGCTGCGCAGGCCGGTGTGGAACGTGTCGATCAACGCCTTGTTGTTCATCGGCTCGTCCGGCTGCAGCGCCGGCCCCGCGATCAGGAGTCCGTTCGCCGGGTCCTGCTTCAGCCGCTTGGTGGCGGGGATGCGAATGAGGTAATCCGACCGGGTCAGCCCTTCCGACCACGGCAGCGTGAAATAGAAGTGATGGCCGGCGCTCCACGGCAGGGGCTCGCGTCCGAGGTTGGTGAGCGCGAATTCGCAGGACAGCCCGAACGGCTCGAACCGGTAGGTGACCGTGAACTCGTAATCGAAGGGATAGGCCACCTTGGCCTCGGCGCCGGGTACGAACACTGCACCGAAGCCGCGGGCATCGAGGTGCGTGATCTTGAAGTCGCCCTGGCGGGCGATGCCGTGAAGCGGAATTGCACGACGGACGCCGTCCGCCGCGCGCCAGAAGAAGATTTCGCCCTGGTCAAAGCAGCGGCCGTTGAACGGAAACAGAATCGGGTTGCCGCCGCGCACCTTGGCGATGTCGGCGAAGTCCGCGTTCTCCGGCCAGTAGAGGACGTCGCGGACCGAGCCGTCGCCCAGGGTCAGATTCCAGTTCATCAGCCGGGCGCCCTTCTCGGGCAGGGCGAGGAACGTCGAATTGCCCACGCGCCACCGGGTGAGCGTCTGGCCTTGATACGGCACTTTTTCCATGTCGCGAAGCTTTCGGTTCGGCGGGCACGCGCCAAGTGAATTGTGTGTCGAACCCGGCGCCGCACCCGCCACGCATTTCCTGCCTTCCGAGGTTAAGCGGTTCGGCGTGGCCCTGTCCGTGAGGACAGGGACTTCTCGATCGCTTCGCCTAAAGTCGTCCCGCTGCTCACGCAGCGGGCTACGACGCCAACTTTGGAATCCAAGCATTTCGTCGGGGCGCGCCTCGTGCGCGCCCTGATTCGCGAATCGCACCTTTCCAACCTTCCGCCCGGCCTCCTGTCAGCCGGTCCCCGTTTGCCCCGGAATCGGCTCATTCCTGCGCCCTCCCTTAACCTCTGCGCCCTCTGCGTTCCCGATCCCCTCAGCGCCCACTCAGCCGCCGCCACTCGCTCACGCTTGCTGCCACGAACTGAATTTTTGCGCCGCTTGTGGCCAATGGCGGAGTGCCCGGGTTATGGAAAGAGCAGGGCCCCTTTCGAGCGTCGGCCGCGTGTTCTTGCGCTGCACCGAACGGCGGCTACGGTGGACCCTCCAGTGACAAAGTGGCTGCTTCAGCTTCTCGGTGTGTGTCTCGCGGTGGGTTCCCTGATGGCGTCCGAGCCAGTCGTGGCTCCGGCCGCGAAGCCCGTGCACGTCTTCGTCGTGCCCGTGCGGGAGCAGATCGGCTCCGCGGTGCTCTACGTCGTGCGGCGCGGCTTGAAGGAGGCGATCGAGGCCAAGGCCGACGCGGTCGTGTTCGACATGAAAACGCCGGGCGGCGCCCTCGACTCGACGTTCGAGATCATGGAGGCGATTGGAAAGTTTCCCGGGACCACGATCACCTACGTCAACACCGAGGCCATTTCCGCGGGCGCATTCATCTCGGCCACGACGGAGGAAATCTGGTTCGCCCCGGCCGGCATTATCGGCGCGGCCGCCCCGGTTTCCGGCTCCGGCCAGGATGTGGAGGCCACGATGAAGCTGAAGATCGTCAGCTACCTGAAGGCCCGCGTGCGGGCGATGAGCGAGGGCAAGGCGTACCGCGGGCAGGTGATCTCCGCGATGATCGACGCCGACACCGAACTCAAAATCGGTGACGAAGTGATCAAAGGTAAGGGCGAGTTGCTGTCCCTGACCGCCGGGGAGGCCATCAAACTTTACGGCGATCCGCCGAAGCCGCTCCTTGGGGCCGGCATCGCGACGTCCGTGGATGACGTGATCGCGAAGAAATTTCCCGGTGCGAAGGCCACGGTGACGACGCTCGATCTCACCTGGTCCGAGAATCTCGCCGTCTGGCTGACCGCAATTTCCCCGGTGTTGATGGGGCTCGGGATGCTGGCGCTCTTCATCGAGTTCAAGACCCCCGGCTTCGGCCTCTTTGGCATCTCGGGCATCGCCCTGCTGGGGATAGTTTTTCTGGGCAATTATGTCGCGGGTCTTTCCGGCCAGGAGCCGATGCTCGTGTTCGGCTTGGGCGTCCTGCTTGTGGCATTGGAAATTTTCCTTCTCCCGGGCGTCGTCTTCTTCGCCGTGGCCGGGCTCGCGCTCATGCTCGGCTCGCTCGTGTGGTCGATGGCGGACCTTTGGCCGCATGAACCGATCGGGGTCGCCTGGAACGGCAATGCTTTCACCGGACCGATTACGGATCTCGGGCTTGGTTTGGTCATCGCCGCTGTCCTCGGGGTGGCGCTTGCCCGTTTCATGCCCCGCGGCTGGGTGTGGGACCGGCTGATTGTGCAGACGACGGTCGGCGGGGCCGCGCAGCATGCCGGTGGCAGCGAGGAATTGGGGGCGACAGCCGTTCAACTCGTCGGCTGCGAGGGCCTCGCCGTGACGCCGCTGCGCCCGAGCGGGCAGGTGGAGATCGACGGACGGCGTTATGAGGCCCGGGTCGAGATCGGCGGCATCGATCGCGGTCAGGCGATTGTCGTGCGCGGGCAGTCCGATTTCGGCCTGATTGTGGAGGCCGCGCGATGACGGCGATGCTCATTCTCTTTCTCGTGGGCAGCGTGCTGCTCGCCGCCGAGGTCTTCCTGCCCGGCGGCATCGCTGGCGTGCTCGGTGGCGTCGCGCTGGCGAGTGGCGCGGGCCTCGCGTTTTCGGAATTCGGTCCCGGTGGGGGAGCGCTGGCGAGCATCGCCGCACTGCTCCTCCTCGGCGCGATGTTGTACTTCGAACTCGTCTGGTTGCCCCGCACCCGGATCGGCCGGGCGATGGTCGTTGAGGCCACGGTTTCCGGCCAGTCGCAGCCCGCGCCGGGTTCCCCGGATCTCGTCGGCCAGCCGGCGATCGCGCTGACGGCGCTGGTGCCGACCGGCTTCGTCGATATTGCCGGCCGGCGCTACGAGGCCTTCTGCCGCACCGGCCATGCCGCGCGGGGCGTCCAGCTCACCGTCGTCGGCCTCGACAACTTTCGTCTCATTGTGTCTGAACCCAAATCGTCATGAACAACCTGCCTCTGATTATCCTGGTCCCGGTCGCGATCGTCGCCTTCGTCGTCTTTGCGGTCTTCGTTTCCTTCATCGGGACGTGGTTGAAGGCCCGTCTTAACGGTGCGCCGGTCAGCGTCCTGAACCTGCTTGGCATGCGGCTCGGTGGCGTGCCCTACGGTCTCGTGGTCGATGCCCGCATCACCGCGGTCAAGGCCGGCATCCCGCTCGAGGCCGACAAGGTCGCCGCGCACTACCTCGCGGGCGGCAACGTCGTCCCGACCGTGCAGGCGCTCGTCGCCGCCCAAAAAGCCGGCATCGCGCTCAACTGGGATCGCGCCTGCGCCATCGATCTCGCGACCAAGGGCTCCAACAAGAGCGTGGTCGAGGCCGTCCGCACCTCCGTCGATCCGAAGGTCATCGATTGTCCGAACCCGGAGAGCGGGCGCACCACCATCGACGGCGTGGCCAAGGATGGCATTCAGGTGAAGGTGAAGGCGCGCGTCACGGTGCGCTCGCATCTCGATCGTTTCGTCGGTGGGGCGAAGGAAGACACCATCATCGCCCGCGTCGGCGAGGGCATCGTCTCCACCATCGGTTCTTCGGAAAGCTACAAGCAGGTGCTCGAGTCGCCGGACAGCATTTCCAAGACGGTGCTGGCCCGCGGCCTCGATGTGGGCTCGGCGTTTGAAATTCTCTCGATCGATATCGCCGACGTGGACGTCGGCGAGAACGTCGGCGCGAAACTCCAGGAGGCGCAGGCCGAGGCGAACAAGAACATGGCGCAGGCGCAGGCTGAAATTCGCCGGGCGGCCGCCGTCGCCGTCGAGCAGGAAATGAAGGCCCGCGTGCAGGAGATGCAGGCCAAGGTCGTCGAGGCGCAGGCGCAGGTCCCGCTCGCGATTGCCGAGGCTTTTCGCTCCGGCCGGCTCGGCGTGATGGACTACTACAAGCTGGAGAATGTGCAGGCCGATACCTCGATGCGCTCCTCGATCGCGCATCCGGACGACAAGAAGTGAGTCTCCCCGAGCGTTCACCCGCCGTCCTCCCCTAATCTGCCATGCGCCTAATCGAACTGCTCGCCGACAAACTCCCGGTGCTGATCTTCGTGATCGTCGCCGTGGTCCAGGTTGCGCGCGCGGTCATGAAGTCGCGTTCCGCCCAGGATCAACACGAACAGGAATACGACGAGACCGAGGAGGGGCGCCGCGTCCGCGAAATCCAGGAGCGGCTCCGGCGGACGATTGCCGAGCGTCGGAGTCAGGGTGGCGCTGACCCGGAGCCGGCCTCGCCCTTCGAACTGCCGCCGGTCATGCGTCCGGAACCGGTGGCGCCGCCAGCCCGGGAAATATTACGGCCGCAGACGTCATTCGATCACACGGAGGCCCCGGTGCCCGTGGCGAACCGCGAGATTGAGATGCGGAACGCGGAGATGGCCCGGCAGGAGGGGCTGGCGGAGGAACTTCGCCGGCTGAACGAAAACCGCGAACTCAGCCGCCGTCGCGCCGCTCATGTGGCAGAGGATGCCGTGGCGTTGTCCCGGTCGGAGACCGGCCGGCGCACGGCGTCCCGCGCGCACCTGCTCTCGGACTTGCGGCGGCCGGAAGATCTCCGCCGCGCGATCGTGTTGCGCGAAGTGCTGGGGCCGCCCGTCGCGCTGCGCTGACGGGGACGCCGGGATGCTTTAGTCCCGGCTGGTCCGGACTCGAAGGTCGGGCCGGCGCTCGTCGTCCGGCCGCTTCGCCAGCGAAGGACCTGCCGGGTGGCCGTCGCCCGCGGCCGTCGCCGTCTGGCCGCGAAACGAGATCGCGTTATTGGTTCCCCCGCCAAGACTCATCTCCCGTCCGGCCCACGGCGGCCGTTCCCCGCCCGCCCCAGAAATCGAAAATCGAGAACCCGAAATCGAAAATCCAAGATGTCCGCCATCGATGAAGGCATTGTCCGCGAGTATTTCGAACAGAACGGATTTCTCGTCCGCCAGGCCCGCAAGTATCAGGTGCAGGCCCGGCGCAAGCTCGACGAGGAGGAGATTGATCTGATCGTCTACAATCCGACCTGGCAGCGCGGCATGCGCCGGCCGGATTTCTTCCTGTTCTCGAGCGAGCTGCCCTACGTGCACAAGGCCATCGTGGCGGTGAAGGGCTGGCACACGGGCGTGTTCACGCCGGCGACGTTGAAGAGCAGCCCGGAGATTTTCCGTTTTCTCGAGGAGACGGTCCTGAAGAAGGTGTCGCGGCTTTTCCCCGCCGACACCGACGAGGCCGAGGGCGACTCCCTGACGAAGATCCTCGTCCTGCCGAGCCTCCCCACGGCGGAACCGTTTCGCTCGCAAAGCGTGGAGCTGCTCAAGGCCCGCGGGATCGACGCGATCATTTCGTTCCGCGCCATGCTGCTCGACCTGCTCGAGAAGATCGAAATCAACCAGAACTACACCAAGAGCGATACGCTGCAGGTGATGCGCATCCTGAAGAACTACGATCTGCTCAAGGACACGCAGCTCGATCTGCCGGCCGGGCGGGATTCCGGCCTTGCCCGGCGCGAGCGGTCGTCATCCTCTCCGGCCTAAGCCACGCGCATGAGCATTCATCCGACCGCCATCGTCGAGCCGGGGGCCGAAATCGGCGCCGACTGCGAGATCATGCCCTACGCCGTCGTGACGCGTCACGCGATCCTCGAGGACCGTGTGGTCGTGTACCCGTTCGCCGTCATCGGCGGGGATCCGCAGTATCTCCAGTTTCAGCGCGGACTCACGACGGGCGTCCGGGTTGGCGCGGGCAGCGTCATTCGCGAGCACGTCACGATCAACCGTTCCATTCACGACGGGAAATTCACGACCATCGGCGAAAATTGTTTTCTGATGTCGGCGAGCCATGTCGCGCACGACTGCCAGGTCGGCAACAATGTCGTCCTCGCGAACGCCGCGCTGCTCGCGGGCCACGTCAGCGTGGGCGATCACACTTTCTTCGGCGGCGGCGCGGCGGTGCATCAGTTTTGCCGGATCGGCGAGGGCGTGATGGTCGCCGGCCACGCGTCGATTACCCGGGACGTGCCGCACTTCACGATGGTGGCGGAGCGCGACGACATTATCGGTTTCAACGTCGTCGGTCTCAGGCGCCGCGGGATCGGCCGCGCCTCGATCGCGGAACTGAAGGCCGCGTTTCAGGACGTCTATTTCACGGCCGGCAACATCCGCGAAGTCGCGAAAGACCGGCTCGCGGCGAACGCTTTCGAGACGGCGGAGGCCAGGCGCTTCCTCGAGTTTTTCGCGGGTGGCAAACGCAGCTTCGCCCGGGCGCGGCGCGCGACGTCGGAAGAGTCCGATGGCTAGGTTTGAACGCGATGCGTCCAAACCTTGCGATCACCTGCGGTGATCCGGCGGGAGTCGGGCCTGAAATCATCGCGGCCTGGCTGGTTGCGCATCCGGAAGACGCGGCACGATCGACCGTGATTGGACCGGCCCGCTGGCTGGAGACCTTGCCGAAGGGAGCGCGTACTTTGGCGGTGGGACTCGAGGATTACGCGGCGACGCTGGGTCAACCCACGGGCGATGCGGCGCTCGTGGCGTGGGCGGCGATGGAGCGGGCGGCGGCAGGCTGTCGCGACGGCGAGTTTTCCGCAGTCGTCACCGGGCCCGTGAGCAAGGAATGGCTCGCCCGGATCGGGTACAAGTTTCCCGGCCAGACGGAATTTTTCGCGGCGCGCTGGGGCGGCGAGCCCGTGATGGCATTCTGCGGCGGCAAGCTCCGTGTCGTCCTCGCGACCTGGCACATCCCGCTCCGCGACGTGCCGGCGCATCTCACGCCCGCCGTGCTGCGGCGCTCCGTCGCGGCGGCCGATGAACTCTGTCGCGCCGAGGGCATCGCCAAGCCGCGCGTGGGCGTCTGCGGGCTCAATCCGCATGCGGGCGAAGCAGGACTGCTCGGCCGCGAGGAAATCGAGTTCATCAATCCGGCGCTCACGGAAATCCGCCGCGAGTTTCCGGGTGTCTCGCTCTGCGAATCCGGCGATACGCTGTTCGCGCGACAACTCCGCGGCGAGTTCGACGCAGTCGTCGCGCTTTATCACGACCAGGGCCTCGCGCCACTGAAGGTAATCGACTTCGACGAGTCCGTGAACGTCACGCTCGGCCTGCCGCACGTCCGCACAAGCCCCGATCACGGCACCGGTTTCAGCATCGCGGGAAAAGGCATCGCGCGGATGACGAGTTTCGCGAACGCGTTCAAGGTCGCGGAACGGCTGGTGGCGTTTCGCGGCGTCGCGAAGTCCGGGACAATTTGAGCCTGAAGCCAGGAAACCCGGAATCGTCTGGAGTTAGTGGTCGTTAGTGCCCGTTAGTGGTTTGGTCCCCGATCAGGTCCGGAGCGATTGAACCACTCACGTTCACTAACGGACACTCACGCGATCCAGGCAGACAGGTTCGAGCGGGCTCCGGAGTCAGTGTCTGATGAGTGCCAATCAGTGGTTCACCAGCAGATCCTCCGCGCCCTCCATTAACCTCTGCGTCCTCTGCGTTCCAAAAGAAGTGCCACTCGCTCACGTTCGCAGCTACCAATCCCGCAGCTTCGTGGCCTCGTGCCTTCGTGGTTAAGCCTGGGAATCCGGCGCGAGCTGCACGGCCGGCCTTCTCGCCTTCGACAGCCCGAACCACACGCCCGTCAGTGCAATGGCCGCGACCGCGGACCAAATCGCGACGGCGGTCCAGTTGACGTCGTAGCGGACAAGCAACTCGGCGCGATCCGTGAGCCAGTGCAGGCTCGTGTGCGCGACGACCGCGGAGACGACGATCACGCCTTTCCGTTCGTCGACCCAGCGGAAGAGCAGGCTCACGAGCGGAACGAGGAGGACGATGATCGCAAGCTGGCCGAATTCGACGCCGACGTTGAACGAGACCAGCGCCGTGATAAGCCGCTCGCCGGCGAACTGCAGCGTGTCCTGCAGGGTGAACGCGAAGCCGAAGCCGTGGATCAGTCCGAAGGCGAACGCGAGGAACGCACGGCGGCGGACACTCGGATTGCCCAGAATATTTTCGAGCGCGGTGTAGACGACCGTCGCCGCGATCAGCATCTCGATGAGCGCGGGAAACCACAGCGCACCGGGCGCGAATCCGAGCGCCGCCGCGGCGAGGGTGATCGAGTGGGCGAGGGTGAAGGCCGTCACGATTCCGATCAGCGGCCGCAGCCGGCGAAACGGAATGACGAGGCAGAGCAGAAACAGTACATGGTCGCGGCCGTCGGGGATGTGACGAAATCCGAGCTGCAAAAACCGCCACGCCG
Organism: Opitutia bacterium; assembly: GCA_947472765.1. Lineage (GTDB taxonomy): Bacteria > Verrucomicrobiota > Verrucomicrobiia > Opitutales > Opitutaceae > ER46. Next base: position 9,271 of record CANJCM010000006.1, on the reverse strand, counting down.
CCTGGCTCCAACTCGGATCGAGCGGCACGCGGCCCTGGTCGCCGTGCAGTTGATAGGGGCGGACGGCGCCGTTGGGCGCGTAGTACTCGAGTGAGGTCACGACCTCCGCCGCGAGGTGCTCGAGGCCCGTTCGCAGTGCGAAGGTCGACTGCGCGGAGCGGATCGGGAACTCGAGCAGGACGTCGAAGTAGACCTGTTCCCAGACGAGATTGTCGCTGGTCTTCGGCAGCGGCTCGCGGACGCGGACCAGGGCGGTGTCGAACGCCGCAAACGATCGGTTGGATTTCAGCGACACCTGCGTGGCCGCGAGGCGCGGCGCCGGCGTGCGGGTGCCGCTTTCGTACAGTTCGACGTAGGTCGCGATCCACGTTTGCGCGAAATCCGGCAGCCGCGGTCCGAGTTTGTCGAAGTCGAGATAGCCCGAAGGCAGCGCGGGAATGTCGACGTCGCGCATCGCGCTGAGCGGGACGCGCACAAGGAGTTGAAATTTGTCGCCCGCAGGGCGGGCGAGCACGCGCACGGCCACGGCATTTGGAATCTCGTGGGCGAACGCGGCGCTACTCCACGCCATGAGGGAAAGCCACAGGAGCAGCGCTTGACGAAGGAGAGTCACGGGGTTGTTCTCGCGGTTAAGATGACGACGACAGCGCTCGCCCGCACCCCCGGGCACCTGGGTATGCTTCGGATCGGAATGATTCTCCTGTCAGCCGTGGCTGGCATCGGAGCGAGTTCCCCAGCCAATGACAAGGAGGCGAAGGCTCCCGCCGCGAAGTCTGCTCCCGCGATGGCGCCGCGCTTTGAAGTCGATCCACTCTGGCCGAAGCCGCTGCCGAATCACTGGATTCTCGGTCAGGTGATCGGCGTGGACGTCGATGCCGAGGACAACGTCTGGATCATCCACCGCAATTACGGCCTCGATCCGAAGGAAGTTTATCCCACCCAGAATCCGCCGGCGTCCGAATGCTGCATCCCGGCCCCGCCGGTGCTCGTGTTCAATCAGGCGGGCGATCTCATCCGTCATTGGGGTGGCCCGGGTCAGGGCTACGACTGGCCCACTTCGAATCACGGCATCCACGTCGACTACAAGGGCAACGTCTGGATCGGCGGCAACGGCCGCGGGATGGTTCCCGGTGCGACGGCGCTGCCGCACGACGAGGATATGATGGGCAAGGGCTACGTCCACGACAGCATGGTGCTGAAGTTCACCGCCGCCGGAAAATTCCTGATGCAGATCGGCAAGCCGTTCGCCGGCCAGGGCAGCAACGACCTCGCGAACTTCAAGCTGCCCGCGAAGATGCTGGTCGATCCGAAGACGAACGAGCTCTACGTCGCCGACGGCTACGGCAACCGCCGCGTGATCGTGCTCGATGCCGATACCGGAGCCTACAAACGCCACTGGGGCGCGTACGGCAACAAGCCCGACGACACCCAGCTCCCGGCCTACACGGCGGGCGACAAACCGAAGCAGTTCCGCACGCCGGTGCACGCGGTGACGCTTTCCGAAGACGGTCTGCTCTATGTGTGCGACCGCACGAACGATCGCATCCAGGTCTTCAAGACCGACGGCACCTTCGTGAAGGAAGCCTGGGTCGCTCCGAAGACCCTCGGTGACGGCTCCGCCTTCGACACCGCGCTCTCGCGCGATCCGGGTCAGAAGTACCTCTACCTCGCAGACGGTTCGAACCAGAAGGTTCACATCCTCGATCGCGAGTCGCTTACCGAGCTGACCGCGTTCGGTGACGGCGGCCGCCAGCCCGGCGAGTTCTATGCGGTACACAGCATCGTGACGGACTCGAAGGGGAACATCTACACGACCGAGACCTATCACGGCCGGCGCGTGCAGCGCTTCGTGTATCGCGGCGTGGAGAAGGTGACGACGAAGGATCAGGGCGTGGTTTGGCCGCGGCGTTGACGCCGCGGCCAGAGTGCCGAGTGGCGAATGGCGAGTGTCGAATTGGGAAGGGCCGTCGGTGATTTTCAGACCGTGGTCGTGCTCTAGAGTTCGGCACGTCGGGCGCGCACGAGGCGGACCCCTACGATGAGTTCGAACCGGTTTTCGTAGGGGCGTGGCTCGTCCACGCCCGATCGGCGCAAGACCCGGCCGGTGGGGACACCGGCGCTCCATTCACGCGCCCCGCGGCGCAGCCGCCCAGGCTTTCGCGTCCGCGAAAGCCCAAGAATTGATTTGATAATTCCGCCGGCCGGATGCCTGTTGAGGGTCAATTTGTTTAGGCGAGTCCGGGGCGCCGGGCTGAGATTGGGACACGATCCGTCCCTGGAGTCTTCGAACCTGATGCGTTTAACACCGCCGTAGGGAAAACAGGATCCGCCGCTGCCAGCGGTGGGAGCTTGCGCCCGACGGAGGTTTTGGGCGCCAACCGCAGTCGCTCCCACCATGTCCAAGCTCCCTGAAGATGTCGCCGGTTCCCCCGGTCACCGCCTGTTCACCGGCTCCCAGCGCGTTTACGTCACTGGTTCGCGTCCCGATCTCCGGGTGCCGATGCGCGAGATCACGCTCACGCCCACGAAGCTGCCGAACGGCACCGAGGTGCCCAACGAGTCGGTGCGCGTCTACGACACCGCCGGTGCCTGGGCCGATCCTGAATTCCATGGCGATGCGAAGCGCGGGCTCGCTCCGGTCCGGGCGCCGTGGATTCGCGAACGCGGCGACGTCGAGGAAACGGTCGGCCGTGCGGCGCGCCCGATCGACGACGGCTACCTCTCCGAGGCGCATCGTGCGCAGGCCGAGGCCGAGGGCCGCCGCAACGCTTTCAAATATTTCGACCGCTCCAGCCGTCCCGTCCTGAAGGCGAAGCCGGGCCAGCGGGTCTCGCAACTCGAGTACGCCCGGCGCGGCATCGTCACGCCGGAGATGGAGTTCGTTGCCATTCGCGAGAACATGAAGCTCCAGCGCGCCCGCGAACTCCTTGAGATGACCGAGGATGGTCCGCGCAACTCGCTCTGGCGCCAGCACCCGGGCCAGAGTTTCGGGGCCTCGATCCCGCGGGAAATCACGCCGGAATTCGTTCGCTCCGAAGTCGCCCGCGGCCGCGCCATCATCCCGGCGAACATCAATCATCCCGAGCTCGAGCCGATGATCATCGGCCGCAACTTCCTCGTGAAGATCAACACGAACATCGGCAACTCGGCCGTGGCGTCGTCGATCGACGAGGAGGTCGAGAAGATGCGCTGGTCGGTGAAGTGGGGTGGCGACACGCTGATGGATCTCTCCACCGGCAAGAACATCCACCAGACCCGCGAGTGGATCCTGCGCAACTGCCCGGTGCCCGTCGGCACGGTGCCGATCTATCAGGCGCTCGAGAAAGTCGGCGGCCGCCCCGAGGCACTCACTTGGGAAATCTTCCGCGACACGCTGATCGAGCAGGCCGAGCAGGGCGTCGATTACTTCACGATCCACGCTGGCGTGCTGTTGCGCTACATTCCGATGACGGCGCGGCGCATGACCGGCATCGTCAGTCGCGGCGGCTCGATCATGGCGAAGTGGTGCCTCACGCACCACAAGGAGAACTTCCTCTACACGCATTGGGACGACATCTGCGACATCATGGCGGCCTACGATGTGTCGTTCTCGATCGGCGACGGCCTGCGTCCGGGTTCGATTGCGGACGCCAATGACGACGCCCAGTTCGGCGAACTGAAGACCCAGGGCGAACTCACGAAACGCGCGTGGGAGCGCGGCGTCCAGGTCATGTGCGAAGGCCCGGGCCACGTGCCGATGCACATGATTCCGGAAAACATGGAGAAGCAGCTCGAGTGGTGCCACGAGGCGCCGTTCTACACGCTCGGGCCGCTGACGACCGACATCGCCCCGGGCTACGACCACATCACGAGCGCAATCGGCGCCACGATGATCGGCTGGCACGGTTGCGCCATGCTCTGCTACGTCACGCCCAAGGAGCATCTCGGACTCCCCGACAAGGACGACGTCCGCGCCGGTGTCATCGCCTACAAGATTGCCGCGCACGCCGCCGATCTCGCGAAGGGACATCCCGCCGCGCAGTACCGCGACAACGCGCTGTCGAAGGCGCGGTTCGAGTTCCGCTGGCAGGATCAGTTTAATCTCGGGCTCGATCCGGAGAAGGCGCGCGAGTTTCACGACGCGACGCTCCCGCAGGACAGCGCGAAGACCGCGCACTTCTGCTCGATGTGCGGGCCGCAGTTCTGCTCGATGCGCATCACCGAGGATGTGCGCCGCTACGCCGAGGAACACGGCATGGGCACGGGCGAGGCGCTCGAGGCCGGACTCCAGGCGAAGGCTCAGGAGTTCAAGCAGGCTGGCGGCGAACTTTACGTCGATGGGGTTTTGGCGGCGCCAAAACCCGAGTGATTTTTCGCGGGGCGAAAAATCGGGACGAACAAACTACGATGAGTGAGCAATCGAGTGGCGCGGTCGTGGCGGGCACCTTGGAGGTGCTCGTCAATGATCGTGCACGCTCGGTGCCGGCGGGGGCGACGATGCTTTCGCTGCTGGCGGAGCTCGGGCTTGTGGAGCGAAAAGGCGTGGCGGTGGCCGTCAACGGCGGCGTGGTCTCCCGCTCACAATGGCCGGGTCACGCGCTGCGGTCCGCAGATCGTGTTCTCATTATTCAGGCCACGCAGGGCGGATGATGCCATGAATCCACGCCGGCCATGCAGCAAAGCAAGTGGCACGGGTCTCCCGACCCGTGAAGACCGTTTCGTTCGTAGCCTGCTCCCATGAAGCCGGTAGTCATTTCCCCTGAGGGCGACGACGCGCGCGAGTTTGCGGTGCTGTCGTCGTTGTTCGCTGCGGGCCTCGAACGCTACCACCTGCGGAAGCCCGGCTGGTCCGCGGTCCAGGTGGAAGGGTGGTTGCAAAAAGTGCCCGCCGGGTCGCGGTCACGGATCGTGCTGCACCAGCATCACGAACTCGCGGCGCGCTTCGGCGTCGGCGGATGTCACTGGAAGGACGATGCCAATGCGCCGGCGTCGCCGCCCGCGGTCGCGGGTTTCACGAGCCGCTCCTGCCATGATTTGCCCACGCTGGGCTCGGCGCTGGGCCACTACGATGCCGTGTTCTTCAGCCCGCTCTTTCCGTCGGTGTCCAAGCCCGGCCACGGTCCGACGCAGGACGTCACTGCCGAGCTCAGCGAACTTCTGCGCCACCGCTCCTCCGCGCAGCGTCGCACCGAAGTCATCGCCCTCGGCGGCATCGACGCGACCAACGCCGCCCGCGCCTTCGATCTCGGCTTCGACAACATCGCCCTCCTCGGTGCCATCTGGCAATCGAGCGACCCCGTCACCACTTACCAGGAAATCTCCTCCTCCTTTCGGCCTCCGGCCGAAAGGAGCTCGGGTTTTCGCGGAGCGAAAACCCCTCTGATGTGCCTGACCCAGGAGGGCATTGCGCTGACGCCGATCGAGCAGGTCACACGGCTCTGCGCGGTGGGCGCGAAGTGGATCCAATTGCGGCTGAAGCACGCTGACGCCGCGACGTGGCTGGCGACGGCGCGGGCGGTGGTGGCGATCTGCCGGCGGCACGGCGCGGTTTGCATCATCAACGACAACGTCGAAGTCGCGATCGCCTCCGGAGCCGATGGCGTGCACCTCGGCAAACTCGATCTCGACTGGCGCACCGCGCGGGCGCGGCTGGGTCCGCGGATGATTCTTGGCGGCACGATCAATTTCCCCGAGGACGTCGCGCGGGCAAAGGCCTCCGGTGGTCTCGACTATGTGGGCGTCGGCCCGCTGCGGTTCACGACGACGAAGCAGAAGCTCGCCCCCGTGCTCGGGATCGAGGGCGTGCGTTCTCTGATTGCCCAGCTCGATCCGATTCCGGCCTGGGTGATTGGGGGCGTGGTCGCGGCGGATCTGCCCGGTGTGCGGGGGACGGGTGCGGCGGGCGTGGCCGTGACGGCGGCGCTGTTCCGCGACGGTCGGGTGGAGGAAAACTTCCGCGTGCTGCAGGCGGCGTGGGAGGAAACGAGTTTTGATCGGGCGGACACGGGTCGGGAGACCCGTGCCACGGCTGAGGCAACCCTCTTACGATGAATCCCCAACCTTTGACGATTGCCGGCGTGGAGTTCACGTCGCGACTGTTTGTCGGCACCGGCAAATACAGCTCCGGCGAGGCCATGCGCGCGAGTCTCGCCGCCACGGGCACGCAGCTCGTCACCGTGGCTTTGCGCCGCGTACGGACCGACGGTTCGCCGGACGACATCCTCCGTCATCTCGACGCCACGCGTTACCGGCTCCTGCCGAATACCTCGGGCGTCCGCGATGCGAAGGAGGCGATTCTCGCGGCCGAGCTCGCGCGCGAGGCGCTCGAGACGAACTGGCTGAAGCTCGAGATTCATCCGGACCCGAAGTACCTGATGCCGGATCCGATCGAGACGCTCGCGGCGACCAAGGAACTCGTGAAGCGCGGTTTCATCGTGCTGCCGTACGTTCATGCCGATCCCGTGCTGTGCAAACAGCTCGAGGAAGCAGGCGCGGCGGCGGTCATGCCGCTCGGCGCGCCGATTGGCAGCAATCGCGGACTCGAGTCGCGCGCTTTTCTCGAAATCATCATCGCGCAAAGCCGGGTGCCGGTCGTGGTCGACGCCGGACTCGGCGCGCCGTCGCATGCGGCGGCGGCGCTCGAGATGGGTGCGGATGCGGTCTTGGTAAACACGGCGATCGCGGCCGCCGCCGATCCGGTGGCGATGGGCGATGCGTTCCGCCTCGGCGTCGAAGCCGGGCGGCTCGCGTTTGAAGCGGGGATTCCTCAGCGCGGCGGCGCGCGCGGGGCGATCGAGGCGAGTGCGACGTCACCGCTGACGGCATTTCTCGCGGGGGTGAATGAATGAAGAGCGACCGGAAAGTTGCACACCCCGTCCGACGGAATTTTGTAGGGCCGGCGCTCGCCGCCGGGCCTGATCGTCGTTCGCGAAGCGGCCCGCCGGCAAGCGGCGGCCCTACAGAGCGGAGTCGCGTAGCGCCGGGGGGTGGGGTTCGAGCCCGTTCCTATTCTCGCGCAGAAAGATTCTTCCGATGACCTTTCTCACCGAGTGGCAGCAGCATGATTTTGCGACGGTGGCGCAGACCATCGCGACGCGCACCACCGCGGACGTGCGGCGCGCGCTCGACCGCGTGGGCAGCGGCCTGAGCCTGGACGATTTCGCCGCTTTGCTTTCTCCCGCCGCCGCGCCGTTCCTCGAGGAGATGGCGCAACTGAGTCACCGCCGCACGGTCGAGCGGTTCGGCCGCACGATGCAGTTGTACGCGCCGATGTACCTCACGAACGTCTGCGCGAACATCTGCACCTATTGCGGCTTCAGTGCAGAGAACCGGATTCCCCGGAAGGCGCTGAACGACGCTGAGATCGCGGCCGAGGCCGCCGTCCTCAAGCAGATGGGTTTCGATCACGTGCTGCTCGTGACGGGCGAGGCCGGAAAGTACGGCACGGAATACCTCGCGCAGGCGCTGCGCCTGCTGCGGTCGCAGTTCTCGGGCCTCTCGATCGAAGTGCAGCCGCTCGACACGGCGGAGTATGCGAAGCTGGTCGAGGCCGGCCTGAGTTCGGTGCTCGTCTATCAGGAGACCTACGACCGCGCGACCTACCCGAAGCATCACCTCAAGGGGCCGAAGTCCGACATGGCGTACCGGCTCGAGACGCCGGATCGGCTCGGCGAGGCGGGCGTGAAGAAGATCGGGCTCGGCGCGCTCTATGGTCTGGCGGACTGGCGGGCGGAGTCCTGGTTCGTCGCGCTGCACCTGCGCTATCTCGAGAAGCACTATTGGCGGACGCGCTATGCGATTTCATTTCCCCGGCTGCGGCCGCACGAGGGCAAGGATATCGGCGTGCTGCCGTTCGGGGAGCGCGATCTCGTGCAGGCGGCGTGCGCCTTCCGGCTGCTGAGCCAGGAAGTGGAACTCTCGCTCTCCACGCGGGAATCGTCCGTCTTCCGCAATCACGCGTTTCGCCTCGGCTTCACCTCGATGAGCGCCGGCTCGCGCACGAATCCGGGCGGCTACGCGAGCGCGCCGGAGTCGCTCGAACAGTTCGCGATCGACGACGATCGCAGCCCGGCGGAGATCGCGGAATTTCTGCGATCGCAAAAATACGAGCCCGTCTGGAAGGACTGGGATCCGACCTACGATGGGATTTCGGCTGCGCCGAAATCCGAGGCACTTTCCGCCGTCGGCGGAAAGTGAGGGGGACTTTGGACATGAGCTTTTCGAAACAGGAACTGGCGCGGTATCAGCGACACTTGACGCTTCAAGGCTTCGGCCCCGCGGGGCAGGAGAAGTTGAAGAAGAGTTCCGTGCTGGTGATTGGCGCGGGCGGGCTGGGGTGCCCGGCGCTGCTGTATCTCGCGGCGGCGGGGGTGGGGCGGATCGTGATCGTCGATTCCGACCGGGTGGATCTTTCGAACCTGCAGCGGCAGGTCCTCTACACGAGTGCGGACGAGGGCGAGTTGAAGGCCGAGGCCGCGGCGCGCCGGCTGCACGCGCTGAATCCGTATATTGCCATTGAACCGCTCGCGGAGCGTTTCACTCGCGACAACGCCCTCGCGCTCGTCGCGAGCGTCGACGTGGTCCTCGACGGCTCCGACAATTTCGGGACGCGTTACCTGGTGAACGACGCCTGCGTGCTGGCGAACCGGCCGTTTGTGTACGGCGCGATCCAGTCCTTCGAGGGCCAGCTGAGCGTGTTCAACTGGCAGGGTGGTCCGACGTATCGTTGTCTGTTTCCCGAGCCGCCCGAGCCGGGTACGGTGCAGAATTGCGCCGAGGCGGGTGTGCTCGGGGTGTTGCCCGGACTGATCGGCACGGCGCAGGCGACCGAAGTGATCAAGCTGCTGACGGGCATCGGCGAACCGCTGAGCGGCCGGCTGCTGCTCTGGGATGCGCTCAGCATGCGGACGCAGATCGTGAATCTTGCCGCGGATCCGCGTTCCCGTGAAATCCGGGAATTGCCGCCGGCCGATTATGGGGAAACTTGCACCATGCCTGACTTGAAGAACGACGGGGACGAAATCGAGGTCGATGCCTTCCGGGCCGCGCTGACGGCCGGACGCCGGCCGCAGGTGGTCGATGTGCGCGAACAATGGGAGCGCGAACTCTCCGGGACGATCGAGCCGGGCGTGCATGCGCCGCTCTCGCAGATCATGCGGGGCGACACGGCTGCGCTCACGGCGCTCGATCCGGCGCAACCGACGGTCGTGTACTGCGCCGCGGGAGTGCGGAGTTTGACCGTGGCGCGTGCGCTGCGGGAGCAGATGGGATTTCGAACCGCGCTCAGCCTGCG